>NC_019815.1:300000-600000 GCF_000319225.1 Candidatus Kinetoplastibacterium crithidii (ex Angomonas deanei ATCC 30255) | reverse complement strand
GTGCAAAACAATACTGTTAAATTACAGCTTGGGTTCTCACATGATGTTTTATATTCATTGCCAACTGGTATTTCTGCCGAGATAGCTTCTCCAACAGAAATATTGATCAAAGGTATAGATAAACAAGCAGTTGGTCAAGTGGCAGCTAAAATTAGGTCTTATCGTTCTCCTGAACCTTATAAGGGTAAGGGTATTAGATATGCTGATGAGAAAGTTATGCTTAAAGAAGCTAAGAAGAAATAATAGATACGTAGATAAGGAATAGTTATGAATAAAAAAAATTCCAGGTTACGTCGAGCAGTTCCAACTAGACGTAGGATTAGGGAATTACAGGTTAATCGTCTTTCTGTCTTTCGTTCTAATTTGCATATATATGCAAATATTATTTCGCCTGATGGAGATAGAATTTTAGTTAGTGCTTCTACTATAGAATCAGATGTACGTTCTTTGGTTTCTGCTCAAACTACACATGGTGGTAATAAAATAGCTGCTGCTATAGTTGGTACTCGTATTGCAGAAAAAGCTAAAGCTGCTGGAATTGATCAAGTTGCTTTTGATCGTTCAGGATTTCGTTATCATGGTAGAGTGAAAGAACTTGCTGATGCAGCACGTAATGCTGGCTTAAAGTTTTAACGAGGGTTTAAAAATGGCCAAAGTACAAGGCAAAAGTAATACAGATAAAGAAAATAATGATGGCTTGCGTGAAAAAATGATAGCTGTAAACCGCGTCAGCAAAGTAGTAAAGGGAGGTAGAACTATGAGTTTTGCTGCTCTTACTGTTGTTGGTGATGGTGATGGGCGTATAGGAATGGGGAAAGGAAAGGCTCGTGAAGTTCCTATGTCAGTGCAAAAAGCTATGGAGCAAGCTCGTCGTAATATGTTTAAAGTTTCCCTGAAAAATGGTACTTTACAGCATGTTGTGATTGGTAAACATGGTGCTTCTAAAGTTATTATTTCTCCAGCATCTGAAGGTTCTGGTGTTATAGCTGGTGGTCCAATGCGTGCTATTTTTGAAGTAATGGGAGTACGGAATGTCGTTGCAAAAAGTTTAGGTTCTAGTAACCCTTATAACTTAGTTCGTGCTACTTTCAATGGCTTGCGTTCTTCTTTAACTCCATCAGAAGTGGCTGCTAAAAGAGGTAAGAGTGTTGAGGAAATATTGGGGTAATTTTTATGACTAATAAGCAGTTAAAAATTCAGCTTTTACGTTCTACGATAGGGACTAGAAAAGATCATCGTGATACTATCAGGGGTCTTGGTTTACGCAAAGTAAATAGTATTAGTATTTTAAATGATACCCCTGAAGTAAGAGGAATGGTTCGTAAAGTGAATTATCTTATTGATGTTTCGGATATCTAGGGGTATTTAGGATGTTAGAAATTAGATTGAATTCTCTTAGTCCTGCTGAAGGCAGTAAGTTTTCTAGGCGTAGAGTTGGTCGTGGTATAGGATCTGGGTTTGGTAAAACTGCAGGTCGTGGTCATAAAGGCCAAAAGTCTCGTTCTGGTGGATTCCATAAAGTCGGTTTCGAAGGAGGACAAATGCCTTTGCAAAGACGTCTTCCTAAGAGAGGTTTCCGACAATTAGACGAGCATCTTTATGCTCAAATTAGCTTATCGGATTTACAGAAATTGCTGACAGAAGAAGTTGATTTACAAGTTTTAAAAGCTGCAGGTTTAATAAAAAATGGAGTTAAATTTGTTAAACTTATAAAATCTGGTGCTGTATCTCGTAAGTTTGTATTAAAAGGAATTTCTGTTTCTGCTGGGGCACGTTCTGCAATAGAAGAAATTGGTGGATCAATACTGTAAAAGGATTTTAAAGTGGCTAAAGGAATTTCATCTTTGGGCAATAATTTGGGTTATGCTGATTTAAAAAGGAGAGCATTATTTCTTGTTTTGGCTCTTTTAGTTTATCGTATTGGTACTCATGTTCCTGTTCCAGGTGTTGATCCCTATGCTTTAGAAGAACTTTTTAACAGGAATCAAGGTGGTATTATAAGTCTATTTAATATGTTTTCTGGTGGAGCTTTATCTAGATTTTCGGTGTTTGCGTTAGGTATTATGCCTTATATATCTGCTTCTATTTTTGTGCAGTTATTAAGTGTCATTGTTCCTTCGTTGTCTGCATTGAAAAAGGAAGGTGAGGCTGGACGAAGGAAAATATCTAGATATACAAGATATATTACTGTTTTGATTGCTTTAGTGCAGGCTATTGGCGTTACATTAGTTCTAGATTCACAGCAAGGTTTAATCATAGATAGTAGTTTTTTTTATCAGTTTACAAGAGTCTTGACGTTGGTTGCTGGAACCATGTTTGTTATGTGGCTTGGAGAGCAAATTACAGAAAGAGGTTTGGGTAATGGTATTTCCATGATAATATTTGCTGGAATAGTGTCAGAACTTCCGAGTGCTATGTTTGCTCTTTTAGAAATGGTTCGTGTTTATTCTATAACATTATTCGCTGCTTTTTTTATAATTACTGTTGTTGTTGTTGTAACTTTTTTAGTAGTTTTTGTTGAGATGGGTCAGCGTAAAATTGTTGTTAATTATGCTCAACGTCAAGTTGGAAATAAGATTTATAGAGGACAGAACTCTCATTTGCCATTAAAATTAAATATGTCTGGAGTTATACCTCCTATATTTGCTTCTGCTCTTATGCTGCTTCCTGCCACTGTTGCAAGTTGGTTCTCTGAAGTAGAATACATGGGTTGGTTAAGTAAGTTAGCTGAATATTTGTCTCCTAGACAACCTATTTATTTAGTTTTATATTCTGTTCTTATAGTGTTTTTTTGTTTTTTCTATACAGCTTTAGTATTTAATAGCAGAGAAACAGCTGATAATCTCAAAAAAAGTGGAGCTTTGATACCTGGCATTAGACCAGGAGAACAAACTTCACGTTATATTGATAAAATATTAACTAGGTTAACTTTGGTTGGTGCTTTATATATTTTACTTATATGTCTTGTACCAGAGTTCTTGGTTTCTAAGTGGAGTGTACCTTTTAGTTTTGGGGGTACTTCTCTCTTAATAATTGTGGTTGTAACGATGGACTTTATGACACAGGTTCAAACTTGTCTTATGTCTTATCAGTACGATTCTTTGCTTAAGAAAGCTAATTTCAAGAGTTAGAATGATGAAAAATATTTGTTTTATTTTAAGTAAAAAAGATAATGTCTAAGGACGATGTCATACAAATGCAGGGAGAGGTTTTGGAAAATCTTCCAAATGCGAATTTTCGCGTTAAGCTCGAAAATGGTCATGTAGTTTTGGGTCATATATCTGGTAAGATGCGTATGCATTACATCAGAATATTGCCTGGAGACAAAGTGACTGTAGAGCTAACACCTTATGATCTTACTAGGGCTCGAATTATTTTCCGTGCCAAGTAAGCCAAGAAATGTTACGGAAAGTTAGGAGTTAACCATGAAGGTAATGGCATCGGTTAAGCGGGTTTGCCGCAATTGTAAGGTTATTAAACGTCATGGAGTAGTGCGAATTATTTGCACTGATCCACGTCATAAACAGCGTCAAGGTTAGTATGTTTTTTTATTATATTATTAACATTGATGAACAAATGATTTATTCAAGGAACAGTCATGGCCCGTATTGCTGGCATTAATATTCCGCCACAACAGCATGCTGAGATTGGTCTTACCGCAATTTTTGGTATCGGACGTTCTAGTGCTCGCAAAATTTGTGAAGCTTCTGGAGTTTCTGTTAGCAAAAAAATAAAGGATATGACCGATGCGGAATTGGAGCGGATTCGTGAACAAGTTAATTTGTTCACTGTAGAAGGTGATCTTCGTCGAGAGATTCAATTTTCCATCAAAAGGTTAATTGATCTTGGTACGTATCGTGGTATGCGTCATAAAAGGGGTCTTCCAGTTCGAGGTCAGAGAACTCGCACTAATGCTCGCACTCGAAAGGGTCCACGTCGTGCTGCTGCCTCTCTGAAAAAATAATTGAGGAATTTAGATTATGGCGAAAAACTCTGTAAGCGGCTCTTCACGTATCCGCAAAAAAATAAAAAAAATGTTTCTGATGGTATAGCACATATACATGCTTCTTTCAATAATACTATCGTAACTATAACAGATAGACAAGGTAACGCTTTGTCTTGGGCGACTTCAGGTTCTTCTGGTTTCAAGGGATCAAGAAAGTCAACTCCATTTGCTGCACAGGTAGCTGCTGAAACTGCTGGACGTGCTGCATTGGATTTTGGAATAAAAACTCTCGAGGTACGTATTAAAGGACCTGGACCTGGACGTGAATCTTCTGTTAGAGCCTTGAATGCTCTTGGTATTAAAATTTCAAGTATAGCAGATATCACTCCTGTTCCTCACAATGGATGTCGTCCTCCAAAGCGTCGTCGTATATAAAGGTAATATTTATCATGGCACGTTATATTGGACCAAAATGTAAGCTCTCTCGTCGCGAGGGAACTGATCTTTTTTTGAAAAGCGCACGCAGATCTTTTGATTCAAAATGCAAATCTGAATCGAAGCCTGGGCAACATGGGCGTATTTCTGGAGCACGTATATCTGATTATGGATCTCAGATGCGAGAGAAACAGAAATTAAAAAGAATGTATGGTGTTTTGGAAAAACAGTTTCGTAAATACTTTAAGGAATCGGAACGTCTTAGGGGAAATACTGGAGAAACTTTAATTAAATTGTTGGAGTCTAGACTTGATAATGTAGTGTATAGGATGGGTTTTGGATCTACACGTGCAGAATCTAGACAACTAGTTAATCACAGAGCTATTGAAGTAAATGGTAAGGTTGTTGATATAGCTTCATTATCTGTCAAAGCAGGTGATACAATTTCTGTTCGGGATAGATCTAAAAATCAGAATAGAATTAGAGAATCTATTAAGTTAGCAGAAAGTATTGGCATTCCTCAATGGGTAGATGTAGATATTGAAAAACTAACTGGTATTTTTAAATCTTCTCCTGATCGTGCAGATGTTGCTAGAGATATAAATGAGTCAATGATAGTAGAACTTTATTCTCGATAATCTGTATTTTAGAGTATTATTTAGTTTTATTTTATATTATCAGCCTTATCAGTGTAACGAGCTGAGGGTATTGAAAAAAGGGTTGAGAGAGTATGCCTAGGGATTTTTTAAAACCTCGAACTATAGAGGTAGAGCCTATAAGTTCAAATAGGGCTAGAGTTTCGATGGAACCTTTCGAGCGTGGTTATGGACATACACTCGGAAATGCTTTAAGACGTATCCTATTATCCTCTATGGAAGGATATGCTCCTACTGAAGTTGTAATATCTGGAGTAGTTCATGAATATTCTACTATCCCTGGGGTACGTGAGGATGTTGTAGATATATTGATGAATTTAAAAGGTGTTGTGTTTAAACTTCATGGAAGGAGTGATGTCAATTTAACTCTGGTTAAAGAAGGTGTTTCAGAAGTTTTAGCAAAAGATATTAGTTTGCCTCATGATGTTGAAATAATTAATCCGGAACATTTGATTTGTAATTTGACTGGTAATGGTAAATTGGAAATACATTTCAAGGTTGAAAGAGGTCGTGGTTATGTTCCTGGTAATGTAAGAGCATTAATGGAAGATAAAAGCAACTCAATAGGTCGTATTGTATTGGATGCTTCTTATAGTCCGGTGAGGAAAGTAAGTTACTTTGTTGAAAGTGCTCGTGTTGAACAGCGTACTGATCTAGATAAACTGATCTTAGATATAGAAACAAATGGAGTCGTAACTCCAGAGGAATCTATCAGAAAAGCTGCTGCTATACTGATGGATCAGCTATCTATATTCGCCTCTTTGCAAGGATCTCAGGATCCTCAAGAATTACCATCTAGAAATGCTCCACGTATAGATCCAATTTTGTTAAAACCAGTTGATGAATTAGAGTTAACTGTTCGTTCTGCTAATTGTTTAAAAGCCGAAAATGTTTATTATATTGGTGATTTAATTCAAAGAACAGAAAATGAGTTATTAAAAACTCCTAATTTGGGCCGTAAATCTTTAAATGAAATAAAAGATGTATTGGCTTCAAGAGGATTGACACTTGGCATGAAACTAGATAATTGGCCTCCTATAGATATAGAGCATTCATGATTATTCATATAGCTCTTAAAATGGTAAAAAAATTATTTTTAAATTTGAAGGAAATTTATTATGCGCCATGCTAATGGGTTGCGTAAGCTGAATCGCACTAGTAGTCATCGTCTTGCTATGTTTCGCAATATGGCAGTTTCTTTAATTAATTGTGAAGCAATTAAGACTACTTTGCCAAAGGCTAAAGAATTACGTCATGTGATAGAACCTTTGATTACATTGGGTAAAAGTCCAACTTTAGCAAATAAACGTAGAGCTTTTGCTAGGTTGAGAGATCGTGATGCTGTTGTTAAGTTGTTTGCTGATATTGGTCCTCGTTATCTTAGTAGACCAGGTGGATATACCAGAATTTTGAAAATGGGATTTCGTCAAGGTGATAATGCGCCAATGGCTTTTATGGAAATGGTAGATAGACCAGAAAATTCTACTATATCCAATAAATAGTATTTTTATGGAAGTTTAAATTAAAAGGTTGTATTGAATACAACCTTTTAATTTAGTTGTTTTACAATAATAATTAATTTTTCATTTAAGGCATTTAAATGAAATCATTATGCTTAATCAAATTTGCTATTTCTAGAGCAAAATATGTAATAATTCCATCCGCACCAGCTCTTTTAAATCCTATCATTGTTTCTATTATTGTTTTATTGTTATCTAGCCAACCATTATTTATGGCAGATTTTAACATAGCATATTCTCCACTAACTTGATAAATAAAAGTTGGCATTTCAAATTTTTCTTTTACTCTATATAATATATCAAGATATGGCATACCTGGTTTTACCATAACCATGTCAGCTCCTTCTTTAATATCTAGGTAAACTTCTCTTATTGCCTCATTTGAGTTACTAGGATGCATTTGGTAATTTAATTTTGTCGAATTTTTTAGATTATTTGCAGATCCTATAGCATCTCTAAAAGGACCATAAAAAGCACTAGCATATTTTGCGGAGTAAGCCATAATAAGAGTATTAACATGGTTATTTAACTCAAGATTATTTCTTATAATACCTATCCTACCATCCATCATATCACTTGGGGCAATGATATCTGATCCAGCATTGGCTTGAATGACTGCTTGTTTTACTAACATTTCAATAGTAGTGTCATTTATAACATATCCGCTATCATCTATTATGCCATCTTGGCCATGAGAAGTATAAGGATCTAATGCTACATCAGTCATAATACCTAACTCTGGGAAGCGTTTTTTTATTTCCTTTATGCATTTAGGAATAATACCATCTGGATTAATAGATTCAATGCCATTGCTTGTTTTTAAATTAGAGTCAATAACAGGAAATAATGTAATTGCAGGAATTCCTAAGTTTAGACACTCTTCAGCAATATATAAAGCTTGATCAATTGAATATCTATAAATCCCAGGCATAGAATGTATGGCTTGTTTGATGTTTATACCATCTATTATAAATATTGGAAATATTAAGTCATTTGCTGAAATACTTGTTTCTGAAATTAGTCTTCGTGAAAAGTTTTTATTTCTTAACCTTCTTAGTCTTGTATTAGGGAAATAGGCTGAAGTAATTTGTTTGGATGTCATAATATTAGTTCTTTGTTATTCAATATTAATTTTTCAATAGAAGTAGTTGTTTCTGTGATGCCTATTTTTTTAGTGGCAGAGAAGCTAATTACTTCAAAAGGGTTTTTTATAAAACTTAGATTTTGTTCTATATCTTTTTTTGTTTTAATGAATTGTTCACGATTTAATTTATCTACTTTAGTAAGTAATATTATTAAATTTTTATTTAATGGTTCTATTAAATCGATTAGGTATCTATCTAGATTAGTAATACCACGTCTTATATCTAGTAGTAGAATAAAACCTCTTATGGATTTTCTATTTTGTATGTAGTTAATTATTGTAATTTCTAAATTTTTTTGTTCTGAATTTGGCAAATTTGAATATCCGTAGCCAGGCAAATCTACCAGATAGCCACAGATATCAGAATTAATATTTTGCTTTAATGCAAACATATTTATCAATCTAGTTCTTCCTGGTGTTTTACTAGAGAAGGCAAGTTTTTTTTTATTGGTTATTAAATTTATAGCAGATGATTTGCCAGAGTTAGATCTACCAAGAAAACATATTTCTGGAATACCTTCTATTGGTAGTTGATTTGTTTTGTAGGCAGAACTGTAAAAGAAAGCTGTATGTAGTAATGACACTGATTTTTATTCTTTATTAAGAAACAAGACTTTGTGAAAAAGTCTTGTTTTTATTGATTAAATAGTAGTTTCAAACTTAAGTATGTCTGATAGTTTTTCTCTGTTTTTAATAATATAGTATTCGGAACCATCCACCATTACTTCTGCAGGTTTAACTCTAGAATTATAATTGCTAGCCATAGTAGTACAATAAGCTCCAGCTGATTCAATAACTAGAAGATCATTTTCTTTAACGGTCAGCAATCTATTTTTTGCAAGCCAGTCAGCACTTTCACATACAGGGCCAACTATATCATATTCTCTGGCTTGACCAGTTCTTGCCTTGACTTGTTGAACTTCATGATATGATTGATATAAAGCTGGTCTTATTAAATCATTCATAGCAGCGTCTACTATAATAAAATTTTTATCATCAGAGTGTTTTAAATATAAAACTTTTGTTAAGAGTATTCCTGAGTTTCCAATTAAAGAACGTCCTGGTTCTAATATCAATTCTAGATGGTTCAAATTTGCTTCTTTTAATTTAAAACGGGCAGCATCCACAATATCTTTTGGGTCTGGTACAATCTCATCTTTATATGTAATGCCTAAGCCACCCCCAATATCTATATGTTTAATATTAATATTGTTGTCAATTAAATTCTTTATTAGTGGAATTATCTTTTCTAAAGCAGCTGAAAAAGGAGAAATTTCTGTTAGTTGAGAACCTATATGACAATCTATACCTATTATTTTGATAAAAGGTAATGAGGAGGCAATTTTATAGCAATCAAAAGCATCTTTAAAAGCTATGCCAAACTTATTTTCTTTTAGTCCTGTTGATATGTATGGGTGAGTTTTGGCATCAACATCAGGATTAACTCTAAGTGAGATTGGTGCGGTTATTTTTAATGCACTAGCTATTTGTGATATTTTGTATAGTTCTGCTTCTGATTCAACATTAAAACATTTTATGCCTGACTCGAGGGCATTTTTTATCTCCCATTCTTGTTTTCCAACTCCTGAAAAAACTATTTTTTTAGGATCTCCTCCAACAGATAATACTCTTTCGAGCTCCCCGCCAGATACTATATCAAAGCCAGAGCCTAGGTTAACAAATTCTTTTAAAATAGCAAGGTTGGAATTGGCCTTCATACCATAACAGACCATGGCATTATTATTTTTGATGGCATTGTAATATCTGTTCCAGGAATCTTTGATGTTTGCTCTTGAGTAAACGTATAAAGGAGTTCCAATTTTTTCGGACAAAAATTCTAGGCTAATATCTTCTAAGTGTAAGATATTATTTTTTAGTTTTAAATAAGGGTTTTTAATTTGATTAGTCATAATTTAATTTAGAGAAACTATTTATTAATAATGAAATGTTTCGTTTATATTATGTAGATCTTCTTGTGAAAAATTTGTTAATTTAACATTGTTATAAAGATTTCCTTTATATCCACAAGAACTTATAAGGAAACAAACTAAAAGTATTGTTATTAACTTATTAAATCTATTTTTAGATATCATAATGGGTTACTATACTTTTTTGAAGAATAATTACATTATATACTTGTATTGTATCTAGTAATATTATTTTCATGTGATTTTATATAGATATATTAATTTTGAGCGTAAAGATAGCATGACAGATTTTGAATTTATAGACTTATTTGGAAAAACTTTAAATATTGTTAACGACCAGATCAATGATCTTTTAAATTATGATGTAGATGTAGATACAGACCTAAATGGATTAATTCTGAACATAAAATTTGATAACTGTGATCATATAGTAATAACAGGACAAGTTTATCTACAGGAGCTTTGGTTAGCAACAATCAAAAACGGAGGTTTCCATTATTGTTATAATAATTTTAAATGGAAAGATAAAAGAGGAGATAAGGATTTTGATATAAAATTATCTGAAATTTGTTCCAACATTATTGGCAGGAATTTTGTAGTTAAATTATAAGTTTTATAAAGTTAACTTATTAATCTTTTGTTTTTTTAATGATATTGGATTTTTAGACAAGATTTCAGTGATTTCTTTGCCTGGAGGAAATTCTTTAAAATAGAAATTATTTTTATCAATCAAGATTCCTTCTGGCATAACAGGATTTTTATCTTCTGACACATTTTTCAATATTTTGTTCATGTAATCTATCCACATTGGCATGGCTAATCTTCCTCCTGTTTCATTTAACCCCAATGATTTAGGTAAATCAAATCCCATCCATGCTGTTGCTACTAATTGTTGGTTATATCCAGAAAACCATGCGTCTATTGCATCATTGGTAGTTCCTGTTTTTCCAGCAATATCATTGCGTTTTAGTAATTTATTCGTTCTAGAAGCAGTGCCATATGTAGCTACTCCTTTCAACATGTCATTCATAATATAAGCAGTTCTAGGGTCAATGCTTTGATTGCTTTTATCTGGCTCTATCGGTAAATGTTGCATAATAATTTGTCCAGAGCTATCTGTAACTTTTTCTATTAGATATGGTGATATTAAATGTCCGCCATTGGCAAATGTGGAAAAAGCAGTAGTTAATTGTAATGGAGTGACCAGTCCTGTTCCTAAGGCTAGTGATAAAACAGCAGGGTGACGATTTTTGTCAAAACCAAATTTTGTTAGGTATTCTTGCGCATAATTAGGGCCTATATAATCTAATATTCTTATTGATACCATATTTTTAGATTTATAAAGACCTTGGCGCATTGTGAGAACTTCTTCATAGCGATGTCCATAATTTTTTGGGTTCCATGCTTTTGAACCAGTTTGTTCAGCTGTTAGTTCAAATGGCATATCAGAAATTTTAGTATTGGGAGTCAATCCTTTTTCCAAACTAGCTGCGTATATAAAAGGTTTTATGCTAGATCCAGGTTGTCTCCAAGCTTGTATAGCTCTATTAAAATTATCTTTGTAAAAATCTGAGCCACCTATAAGAGAAAGAATTGCTCCATTTTTAGGAGATATTGAGATAAAAGCTGCTTGTACTGATGGTAAGTTAATAATTTTTTTTATGTTGTTTTCTTGATGCAATACATATATCAATGAACCTACCTTTATTCTTTTATTATGATCTAGTGTTTTAGTTAAGCTGATAGCTTTTTTATCATTTATCTTGGCAATCTCATGATTTCTATTTATCAATGTAATTTCTTCGTCATTTATTCCTATAACTACGCATGCTACTAGTTCTTTATGGTCTTGATATAAGTCAAATATTTCAAATAGTTTTTCTTTAAAAGATTTTTGTTTAATTTCTATGTCATTTTCATCTGGTAGTTTGATGGCAAATTGTGCTTCAGGACCATTATATCTTGATTGTAGAGTATATTTTATGACAGCAGTTCTTACAGCATTATATGCTGCTATTTGATCAAACGACCTTATAGTCGTATATACATTAAGTCCTTTGGAGTATAATTGTTCTTTGTATACCTTGAACAGTAGTTGTCTTACGGTTTCTGCTATATGATCGCTATAATTCTTATAATCTGTTAATTTATTTCCTGTTTGTTTTATGTGTATATTTTGAGTAATTGCTTGTTGATGTTCTGACTCAGAAATATAACCAAGCGATAACATTCTATCAAGAATATATTTTTTTCTTATTTGCGCTCTTGTTATGTTTGCTATAGGGTTATATATTGAGGGTGCTTTTGGTATACCTGCCAATAAAGCAGCTTCTGCTGTAGTTATTTTAGATAGTGGTTTTTCTAGATATGTTAGTGAAGCGGTTTCAAAACCATAGGCATGATGTCCTAGGTATATTTGGTTCATATATAGTTCTAGGATTTGATTTTTTGTTAATTCTTTTTCTATTTTTAGAGTTAATAATAACTCATATAATTTGCGAGAATATGTCTTTTCTGAAGAAAGATAAAAATTTCTAGCAACTTGCATTGTTATGGTGCTAGCTCCTTGAGTTTTCGACATGTTACGTAAGTTAATAAAGCTAGCTCTAATTATTCCTTGCCAGTTTATCCCCTTATGTTGGTAGAAATGATTGTCTTCGGCTGCTAATATTGCTAGCTTCATTTGATCAGGTATTTCATCAAAACGTAATAATTTTCTTCGTTCTTCTCCAAACTCTCCAATTAAGACATTGTCTGCGCTATAGATTCTTAATGGAATAGGTGGTTTATAATCTATCATTACATTTAGATTTGGTAATTTAGGCCATGTAAAAATTGATATAATACAAAAAAGTATTATTAAACATAGTAAGAAATAGGCTGTTATAATCAATGATTTTGATAATAATCTTGATGATAATTTTTTATTGTTCATTATATTTAATTGATATACTAATTGTTTCAAAGTTAATTTTAAAAATTCTAAAATCTAAATAGAGTATTTGCTTAAACATGGATATATCTAAAAAATCTCAAGCTAATTACATAAAGAGTACATCATTTGATGAGTCTCATCAAAATATTGATAAGGATTATGTTACATCAAAACAGTTGTGTGATAAAACGCCTATTTTTCTAGTTGGAATGATGGGGGCAGGAAAAAGTACGATTGGCAGGAGTTTAGCCCAGTATATGGAGAGAAAATTTGTAGATTTGGATTGTGAAATAGAGGCGTCTTGTGGGGTTAAGATACCAGTTATTTTTGAAATAGAGGGAGAATCTGGATTCAGAAAAAGAGAGTCTGATTTTTTGCAAAAATACTCACTAGATGAGAAAATAGTATTAGCTACTGGTGGAGGAGCTATATTATCACCACATAATAGACAAATTTTGAAATCCAGAGGAATCGTCATATATTTAAAAGCAGAATTAGATGTTCTATTTAAAAGAACAAGTTCTGATCATAATCGTCCATTGCTTGCTACTAAAGATCCTTATTTAAAATTGCAAAGTTTGCTTAAATTACGTGAGCCTATGTATCATGAGATTGCAGATATAATTATAGATACTAGTTTTTATAACGTTAATGATATAGCCAAGGAATTAATTTTTATCTTAAAGAAAAATGAGAAATTGATATGAAAGTTGTTAATGTTGATGTACCTAGTGCTTCTTATCCTATTAATATTGGACAAGGTCGTTTAGATCACTTAGATATGGCTATTCCATCAGATGCCACGTCTGTAGTTATAGTAACTAATCCAAAAGTTGCAGGCCTATATTTGTCTAGAGTGAAAGTTTCTTTGCAAAAAACTGGTTTGCCAATTTTTGTAATTGAGTTGCCAGATGGTGAGATCTATAAAAGTTGGGAGAGTTTGAACAAAATTTTTGATATTCTTCTAATTAATAAAATAGATCGTCAATCTGTTTTGCTTGCACTAGGAGGTGGGGTTATTGGGGATATAACTGGCTTTGCTGCATCGGTCTATATGAGAGGCATTAGGTTTATTCAGGTCCCGACAACTTTATTGGCTCAAGTAGATTCCTCCGTTGGAGGGAAAACAGCCATAAATCATCCATTAGGCAAAAATATGATAGGATCATTTTACCAACCTAATTCTGTAGAAGTTGATGTAGATGTTCTTGATACCCTTGATCTTAGAGAGGTTTCAGCAGGATTATCAGAGGTTATAAAGTATGGATTAATCTTAGATTCAAATTTTTGGGAATGGTGTGAAAATAACATCCAAGATTTGTTATCTTTGAAAAAGAGCTCCATAGAGTATGCTATAAAACGTTCTTGTGAGTTAAAAGCATATGTTGTTGGTAAAGATGAAAAAGAATCAGGTTTACGTGCTATTCTTAATTTAGGACATACTTTTGGTCATGCTATAGAATCTGGTTTAGGTTATGGTAAATGGCTTCATGGTGAAGCTGTAGGATGTGGTTTGATTCAGGCAATAGTGTTATCTTCTTTAGTATTTGATTTGGATAAAACTGTGCTAAACCGTGTTAAATTGTTGGTATCTAAAATAGGATGTCCAGTTATTGCACCTGATTTTGGTTTTGATAAATGGATTGATCTCATGCTGGTTGATAAAAAAAATACACAGGGAAATATTAGATTCGTTTTGATAGATAGAATAGGGCATGCTTTGATCAAACAAGTTTCTGAGAATGAAATAAGAACAACTTTAGAAAAAACAATAAAATAAATGACAAGCATTCTAATGCCTTATGCATGTAAACCTGAAGAATCAAAAGGTCGTTTATATCCTGAAAATAATCAAAGATCTTTAAATAGAAACAATTTCCAAAGAGATCGAGATCGAATCATCCATTCGAAGGCTTTTAGGAAATTGGATTCTAAAACTCAGGTTTTTATTAATATTGATTCTAGCAGTTGTTTTCGTACACGTTTAACACATAGTTTGGAGGTTTCTCAAATTGCGAGGACTATTGCTAGGAGTATGTCACTTTCGGAAGATTTATCAGAAGCTATAGCTTTAGCACATGATCTAGGGCATGCTCCTTTTGGACATGCTGGACAAGAGGAAATAAATTTATCCATCAAGAACTTGAATATGAATATAGGTGCGTTTGAGCATAATTTACAAGGGCTAAGAATAGTTGATGTTTTGGAAAATAGATATATTAATTTTAATGGCTTAAATCTATGTTTTGAGACTCGAGAAGGAATATTGAAACATTGCAGTAAACAAGATGCTAAAAAATTAGGGGATATTGGAGCTAGATTTATTGATGGTACTAATCCATCCTTAGAGGCACAATTAGTAGATTATGCTGATGAGATAGCTTATAACACACATGATATCGATGATGGCTTGAATTATGGTTTAATAGAGTTAAAAGATCTGAAAGATCTATACATTTTTGGTAAATGTTTTTATGATATCAAGCACTTACATTGCGAGTTTGATGAAAAAATTTTAATTTTAGAAACTATTAGAAGTTTAATTAATGTTTTAGTGACTGATCTTATTAGTAATTCAACTAAAATTATTAAACAAATTAATCCAAAAAATGTTTATGATGTAAGAGTTAAATGCAATATGATAAGATTTTCTGAACCAATAGAAAATTATTTGAATGAAATAAAGAGTTTTTTATACTTAAAATTATATAGAAATGATGTGGTTTTAGATGCTGCTGCAAGAGGTAGGCATATAATTAAAACATTGTTTGAAATATATATGAATGATCCTAGATTATTGCCAAAAGAAAGTTTATGCCGTTATTCTGATCATATACATCAACAGATTGTAGATTATATCTCTAGTATGACAGATCGTGATGCAATATCTTGTTTCAAATCTTTTAATAGATAATCTTTCTTAAACATTAAATATGACTAACAATTTATCATAATAGGTATTCGGCAGTATATCCTTTTTTTGATAGAGATATTTTTTTTGGTGTTCCTTGATTTATTATCTTAGTTCCAGTATCACTATCATGATCAGACTCTAAGTCTATTATCCAGTGTGAATTTTTTATAATATCTAAATTGTGTTCAACAATAAGAATGGTATCTCCTTTATCAAGTAACTTGTACAGGATATTCAGTAATATATCGATATCTTTGAAATGTAAACCTAGTGTTGGTTCATCTAGAACATATAAAGTAGGATCGTTGCTTTTCTTAGCTAATTCTGTAGCTATCTTGAGTCTTTGTAATTCTCCTCCGGATAATGTAGCAAGGCTTTGTCCAATGCATATATATGATAGGCCAACTTCTATTATAGATTGTAATTTTTTTGCTATATTAGGTAAAGCCTTAAAAATATCCATGGCTTTCTCTACTGTAAGTTCTAGAATTTCAGCAATATTTAAGTTTTTATAGGTTATATCTAGTGTTTCATGATTGTAACGTGTCCCATTACAATCGTTGCATTTTAATTGCATGTTAGGCAAAAAGTACATATCTATTTTTTTTATGCCATTACCATTACATTCTTCACATCTGCCGCCTTTAATGTTAAAACTAAATCTGCTAGGTTTATATCCCCTCACTCTGGCTTCAGTTGTTTGTGCAAATAATTCCCTAATGTTTGTTAGAAAATCACAATAAGTAGCTATATTACTATTAGAGATCGTTCCAATATTATTTTGGTCTACGTATATTATTCTGTTAAAATTATTTATGCCGCTGAATTTGAAGTTTTTATAATAGAAAATATCATTTCTGTTATTAGTGTTTTTTAGAAAAGCAGGAAGTAGTATATTATTTACTAGGTTTGATTTGCCTGAGCCAGAAATTCCTGTTATGCAAGTTATGTAGCCATGAGGTATCTTTATTTCCATTGCTTTCTTGGAATTGTTTATAGTTTCTATTTGAATCCAAGATGTAAATTTATTGATATTATTGTTTATTTCATATTTAGCAAATCTATTTTCCTTTAAAAAATAACCGGTAATTGATTTCTGGTTATTTATGATATCCTCTAGCTTTCCTTCTGCTATAATTTCACCCCCATCAATGCCAGCTCCTGGTCCTATTTCTATTATCCAATCAGCTTTTTTGATTATAGTCTCATCATGTTCTACTATTATTATGCTATTACCTAGTTCTCTTAGTTTTTCTAAAATTTTTATGATGTATACCATATCTTTTTTATGTAAACCAGCAGATGGTTCATCTAGTACATATGTAATACCAGTAAGATTAGAGCAAATTAAACCTGATAACATTATGCGTTGAGCTTCACCTCTAGAGGTTTTATTTATGTTTCTGTTTAGCGATAGGTAACCTAGTCCAGATCCTTCTAAAAACGATAACTTATTTATTATTGAGGGTATAATTTGTTTGACTATCTTTTTATCTGAATTATTGTATTTTATTGTTTTGACCCATTTAATGCATTCTGATATTTTTAATGATTCGACCTCATCTATTGATAAAATAGTCTCTGATTCTTTGCTAACACATGATTTTATTTTTATATTCCGTGCCTCTATACAAATTTTTGATCCTTTGCATTCAGGACATTCTTTTATATTGCAATAATCTTTAAGTTTTGTTGAGCATATGTTATTTTTTTCTATGAATTTTTCTAGACAATTAATAACACCAGAAAATATATTTTCTTCACAATGATTATTATAAATATTTTCTCCCCATATAATTATGGATTGTATTTTCTTTGGTAATTCTTTGAAGATGGATTTTGAATCAAAATTATATTTATGTGCTAAATTTTCTAGTTCTGTTATCAAACCTTTGTCAAAAATATTAATTGCTCCATTTATTAGGCTTAATTCTGGATTAATCAATAATGTAGGATCTATATATTTAATATTGCCAGTGCCTTTGCAAGTTTTGCATGCACCAATATTACTATTGTGGCTGAATAAGCTAGGTTCTATTGTTTTTATTTGGTATTTGCATATTTGACATTCTATGATATTGGAAAAAAAGAATTCTTTATTATCATGAATTGTTTCTAGAATTATATGACCACTTCCTATTTTTAAAGCTGTTTCAATACTTGAAATTAAACGATTTTTATTTTCATCTTTGATTGTTAATCGATCTACAACTAACTCTATTGTATTAGAAAGAAGTTCTTTTCCTATATTTTGAATTTTTTCTATTTCTGTGATTTGCTTATTAATTCTTAGTCGTAAATAACCTTGTTTTTGTAACGTTGTAATTGCTGATTCTACATTATTAATATTTAGTGGGGCCAGAATTATGATTTTAGTCCCTATGTTTAACGAAAATGCCCATTCTGTAATTTCTTTGGCATTATAAGACCGAAGGATTGTCTTATGTTGAGGACATATTGCAAATCCAATTTTTGCGAATAATAATCTTAAATGATTACTTATTTCAGATATGGTTCCTATAGTTGATCTTGAACTTTGTAAAGATAACTTTTGTTTTAATGAGATAGAAGGAGATAGCCCTTCTATCTCATCTATATCAGGATTTGGTAGTGAATTATTGAGTTGTCTTGTATATGAAGAAAGACATTCTAAATATTTTTTCTGGCTTTCTGCATATATTGTATCGAAAACTAACGAAGATTTACCTGATCCTGACACACCTGTAATAACTACAATTTTATTACGTGGTATATTCAAAGATATATTTTTTAAATTGTGAGCTCTAGCTCCTTTTATTATGATTTTATTCATGTAATAAAAATTTTTATAATCAATGTAGTTATATCAGAAGTATTTTAGTTAATTATTTTTTAATTTAATTCTTGGTGAATAATGAGTTTAAAGTATTTGTTTACTGATATACAATCTATTTTTATGATTAATAATATTTGATAGGTATTGTATGGCTTCAGTTAATAAAGTAATAATAGTTGGAAATTTAGGAAGAGATCCAGAAGTTCGTTATACGCCAGAGGGATCTGCTATTTGTAATATGTCTGTTGCAACCACTTCACAATGGAAGGATAGGAATAGTGGAGAACGTCGTGAAGAAACAGAGTGGCATCGTGTGGTTTTATATAATCGTTTAGCGGAAATTGCTGGTGAATTTTTAAAAAAAGGCAGACCAGTTTATCTAGAAGGGCGATTAAAAACAAGGAAATGGCAAGATAAAGATACTGGTTCTGATAGGTATAGCACTGAAATTATTGTTGATCAAATGCAAATGTTAGGTTCTAAAGATTCTGTCAATGATTCTCACGGAACTATAGAGGCAAATAATGCATATAAAGGAAAATCACAACAAAATACTTCAATTGCAAGTAAAGAATTCAATGACTTATCAGATATGGACGATGATATTCCATTCTAGATTTTTGGAAAAGTTTATATTTATTTTTCGGAGTTTTTATAGAAATGTCTGCACAAATTTTAAGAAAAAATATTATTTTTATCAAAAATTGTAAAAGAAAACAAAAGATTGTAGCGTTATCTGCTTATACTTCATCGATAGCTAGTATTATTGATAAACATGTTGATTTAATATTAGTTGGAGATTCTTTAGGTATGGTTATATACGGATTCCCTAATACTTTATCTGTTACATTGGATATGATGATAGCTCATGGTTCAGCTGTAGTAAGGTCTACAAAACTTGCTTGTACAGTAGTAGACATGCCATTTGGTAGTTATCAGGCATCTAAATCGCAAGCATTTAAAAATGCATCTAAAATTTTGTCAGAAACAGGTGCTCAAGCAGTAAAAATAGAGGGTGGTTCTGAAATGGCTGAAACAGTTAGTTTTCTAACTAATAGAGGTATTCCTGTTATGGGCCATATTGGCTTAATGCCACAGCAATTTAATACTGTAGGTGGTTTTAAAGCATTAAAATCAGAGGATCATGTGTTTAAAAAGATTCTTGAAGATGCTACTTTGTTAGAGTCAGCTGGAGCATTTGCCATAGTTTTAGAATGTGTATCAGAAGTAATTGGGGAAAGCATATCAAATAAATTAGATATACCTATAGTAGGAATAGGTGCCTCACCTTCTTGTGATGGGCAAATACTAGTAGTAGATGATATTCTTGGAATGCAGAAAAATTTTTCTCCAAAATTCGTTAAAAAATACGCTAATATGGAAGAGCAAATTTCACAAGCAGTTGAAAAATATTCACTAGAAGTTAAGGAAGGTATATTCCCTGCAAAAGAGTATTGCTTTTCTTAGGGTTAAGTAATTATCTTATAGATTATTGTTTGAATAAATTTATGAATATAGTATATTTTTATTAGAAGACATATATATTTTAGAATTAGTGTAGACAACTTATATAAAGATATTTTATAAATACATAGCCATATTTTTGTATTAAGTAGTAATGTGTTAAGAGGGAATGATGTCAATCACAATCATTTCAATTATTAAAAACGATTGTGGTCGGCATCATATATTATGGAATTATAAATTCTCTTTGATTAACTGTCCTAGTAATGAGATTCCTTGCACTATTTTTTCTTCTGGAACTGTTGCGAAACTTAATCTCATGGTGCAATTTTCTTCTGGAGAAGGGGCAATGAAGAATGGTTTTCCTGTGACGAAAGCTATATTTCTGACAATTGCTTTTTCTAGTAATTTAGTACTATCTATATGTTTTGGTAAAGTGATCCACAGGAACATACCACCTTCTGGCTTAGTCCATTGTATTCCTGCTGGGAATTCTTTTTCTAGTGCTTTTAGCATGCATTGTACTTGAGTACGATATATATCCCTTACATTAGGCAGATGTTTTTGTAAAAAACCATCTTTAATTACTTCATAAACAGCCATTTGTGTGAGTGTTGGAGTATGTAAGTCTGAAGCTTGTTTTGCTTGTACAAGTTTTCTAATTATTGGAACAGGAGCTATTACATAGCCTAATCTTAAGCCTGGTGCTAAAACTTTAGAAAAAGTACCAAGTCTAATTACTGTTCCTCCTGTTTCCTTTGATAAAGATAGTAGGCTTGGTTGTGGTGTGCCTTTATATCTTAGTTCACCGTAAGGATCATCTTCGATTATCGGAATATTTAAATTGGCCATTAATTTAACTAATTCTTTCCGTCTTTCAAGACTTAATGTACGTCCTGTTGGGTTTTGAAAATTTGGTAGGGCGTATAAAAAACGTGCATTTGAAGCTGTCTCTTTATCTATATGTTCTGGGATTAATCCACCATCATCTGTTGGAACAGGTATGTATTTAGGTTGGTATAGACCAAAAGACTGCAGTGCTCCTAAATAACTTGGGTTTTCAACTAATATTTTGTCACCTTCGTTTATGAGGATTTTTCCTAATAAATCAAGAGCTTGTTGAGATCCAGATACTATAAGTATTTGATCAATATTAATTTCAGAGCCAGATGCATTCATTTCATCTGCTATCCATTGTCTTAAAGGGGTATATCCTTCAGTAGTGCCATATTGTAAGGCAACCTTACCATTTTCTGTTAAAACTTTGTTAAATGCATCCTTAACTATTTCTATTGGGAATCCTTCAGGAGATGGTAGTCCTCCAGCAAAAGAGATTATTTCTTTTTTTTCTGTTACTTTCAAAATTTCTCTTATTGCAGAGCTGGTTAATTTAATAGCTCTATCAGCAAAGTGAAATTCAGGTTTCATTATATTTGCCACAAAAATCCTCCTGTTTATTTATAAAATTTTTTATTATTAACAAATTATATCTTGGAAGTGGTGTTTAAAAGTTATTGCTTTTAATAAAGATAATATCATTAATATAAGATATATTTATTATTGTTTTTTTGTAAAAATAAAACAATTATTTTTGGGTAAATGGATGTTATTTTTTATAAATTACAAAATTTTTTTATTTTGCTAAATTATATTTAAGGCAATAGTAAGTACCTTTTTAAAGCAAGCTATTGTTTTTAATTGTACAAAACAACAGGTTTGCAAAAGCCAATTTGATATTAATTTGTTCTGATTTGAGTTATTAATAACCTCAAGATGATATATTAATATAAAACTATTTTGTAACTATGATTAATTTTTTAACATTCCTTGTCATATGTCAATCGTCATAAGATAAATATTATAAATATTGTCAATATTTATAATATTTTTGGTTTTTTATTGTAAATTTATATAGATCATATTTTTGTATCAAACCTGTGTTTTGCAAATTATTTTTTATTTATCATGAGGTTTTTATGCCTATTTACACCTATAAATGTACGACATGTGGCTATGTCAATGATGTTTTGCAAAAAGTGCACGATGACCCTATTAAAAAGTGCCCAGATTGTAGTAGCAGTTCATATTTTAAGCAAGTTACAGCTTCTAGTTTTCAGTTAAAAGGAAGTGGTTGGTATGTTACTGATTTTAGAGATAGTAAAAACAACAATTCTGAAAAGAAGCAAGTAACAAAGTCTGAAAAAGCAAATGATAATAAAAGTACTTCAGACTCATCTAGTAATTAATCGGTTATTTGCAAATGGATGTTTTTAATGTTAAAAAAATATTTTATTACGGGTTTATTAATTTGGGTACCATTGGTTATTACTTTATGGGTGCTAAATTTATTGTTTAGTATTCTAGAGGCATTTGTACCTAAATTCTTATCTTCACAATCACTATTTGGGTGTAATATACCAGGATTTCAATTGATATTAGTGTTTCTAGTGATTTGGATTACTGGTTTATTGGCGGCTAATTTGATTGGACGAACTATCTTGAAGTACTGGGAGTTAATCTTGGGACGCATTCCGTTGGTGCGTTCTATATATAATTCAGTGAAACAAGCTAGTGACACCATTTTGTCTTCGGAAAGCCAGTCATTTAGGAAGGCTGTTTTGATCCAATATCCTAGAGAGTCTTGTTGGACGATAGCTTTTCTGACTGGGGTTCCTAAGGATTCGTTGTTATCTGGATTGCCTGGTAAATATGTCAGTGTTTATGTACCTACAACACCGAATCCTACATCAGGTTATTTCTTGATTGTTAATGAGAAGGAAATAATACCTCTGAATATAACTGTTGATAATGCTTTGAAATATATTGTATCTATGGGAGTGGTTAGTCCTATAGATTAATTATTTAAGTCAATGTAAATATAAAATGGAGTTTTTGTAATGCGTAACTGCTATGTTGGTCAGGTTTCTAATAAGTTTCTTGGTCAGAATATTGTGTTATATGGTTGGGTTCATCGGCGTCGTGATCATGGAGGGGTAATCTTTATAGATTTGCGAGATCATACAGGATTAATGCAAATAGTTTTTGATCCCAAGAATGATTGTTTTTCTTTAGCAGAAACACTACGTAACGAATATTGTATTAGTATAGAGGGTGTTGTCCGATTTCGACCTGATGGAACAAAAAATACAGATTTATTATCAGGTGATATAGAAATTGTTTGTGGTAAATTAGAAATTTTTAACCAAGCGAAATCATTGCCTTTTAATTTAGATGATACTAACTTATCAGAAACAACAAGACTTTCTAATAGAGTTTTAGATTTGCGAAGACCTGTTATGCAAACTAATCTAAGAACTAGGTATTATGTTTCTAAGTTAGTCAGAAAATTCTTAGATGATTCTGGATTTATAGAGATTGAAACTCCTATTTTAACAAAGAGTACTCCAGAAGGAGCACGTGATTACTTAGTACCTTCACGTGTTCATGATGGTCATTTTTTTGCATTACCACAATCACCGCAATTATTTAAACAAATGTTGATGGTTTCTGGATTTGATAGGTATTATCAAATTACTAGGTGTTTTCGTGATGAAGATTTACGATCTGATCGTCAGCCTGAATTTACCCAAATTGATTGTGAGTTATCATTTATAAATGAGGAAGAAATTCGTTCTCTTTTTGAAAAAATGATCAGAGATGTATTTAAATATTTAAAGAACATTGATTTACCTGATCCATTTCCAGTGATTTCATGGGAAGAAGCTTTGAATTCTTATGGTTCAGATAAGCCTGATCTTCGTATTAATTTGAAGTTAACAAATATTACCGATATTGTTAAAAATGTTGATTTTAAAATATTTTCTTCTGTTGCTTCAGATCCTAATGGTAGAGTTGTTGCTCTAAGAGTTCCTGGTGGTGCATCCATTTCTAGGAATGATATTGATAATTATACTAAATTTGTTGCTATATATGGAGCACGTGGGTTGGCTTATATCAAGATTACCAATCTTGATGATGGACGTGATGGTATGCAATCACCTATCATAAAAAATATCTCTGATAGTGCTCTTAATCTATTAATAGAAAGAATTGGAGCTAAAGATGGTGATATTATCTTTTTTGGCGCTGATAAAAGCAAGATTGTATATGATGCACTCGGAGCTTTGCGATTAAAAATAGGAAATAGCGAATTTGGTAAGGATAATGGGTTATTTGTTAATGACTGGAAACCACTTTGGGTTGTAGACTTTCCTATGTTTGAATATGATGAGCATGATAAACGTTATGTGGCTATACATCATCCGTTTACAAGTCCTAAAGATGGTCATGATGTTTTCCTAGAAGAAGGATCTTATAATAAAGTAGTTTCTAAAGCATATGATATGGTCTTAAATGGATGGGAAATAGGAGGTGGATCTATTCGTATTCACAAAGAGGAGATACAAAAGAAAGTATTTAAAGCGCTAAATTTTACAGAAGAAACAGCTAAAGCTAGATTTGGTTTTTTATTAGATGCTTTGCAATATGGGGCTCCTCCTCATGGAGGTATCGCATTTGGTTTAGATCGATTAGTTGCTATATTAACTTCTTCAGAGTCTATTAGGGATGTTATTGCTTTTCCAAAGACACAAAGAGCCCAGTGTTTGCTAACACATGCTCCTTCATCAATAGAAGATAAGCAGCTAGAAGAATTGCATATTAGTATTAATTGTGATAAATAAGTTATGAACTATATGTAATAAGTACATTTTATGAAATCATCTTGGTTGTTAAAAATATTGGTTATTAGAAATAATATCAGCATTAAATCCAACCAGATGATAGTTATGTAGAAGTATATTGATTGGTTTATTCTACTTCATAAGAGGTAAGTAAGTGAGTTGTTCGTCATTATATCTCTGACTTGGTGGATGGGATTCCTTGTAATAGGAACCATGTTAATTCTATTTAGAATCTAATTTGGCTATACATGCTAATCCATCCAAAACAGGCCTATCTAAATAATCAATTTTTGCTGGTTGTTGATTAGGTAATCTATTTTTCTCTATTAATGTACGAATCTCA
Organism: Candidatus Kinetoplastibacterium crithidii (ex Angomonas deanei ATCC 30255); assembly: GCF_000319225.1. Lineage (NCBI taxonomy): Bacteria > Pseudomonadati > Pseudomonadota > Betaproteobacteria > Candidatus Kinetoplastidibacterium > Candidatus Kinetoplastidibacterium crithidiae. Next base: position 575,218 of record NC_019815.1, on the reverse strand, counting down.
GTTTCTAACTCTGGCCATACTCCTCCAGTAACATAGATTTTTGGTGCTTGTTTATAATGATGAAACGCTGCATTATATTGATGTAATAAGGCTCCTGTTTGTGCTGCTACGATGCCAGAATTTATTGCTTTTACAGTATCTGTAGGAAAATTTGTTGCATTTGCACGAGTCATGGGTAGGTTAGCCGTGCCATTAGTTAATGCTTGTCTCATCATAAAAGTTCCTGGCAGTATAATACCTTCTATAAATATATTGTCAGGGCTTATGATGTCTATAGTGGTTGCTGTACCAAAACTAGCTACAATAAGAGGTGGATGTTCTTTTGCTTGTCTAGATAGGACCCCTATCATGGATGCCCATCTATCAGATCCTAACAATAATGGTTGTTCGTAATTATTTGTTAATCCTAATAGTTTTTTTTCAGCAGATATCCATCTTATTTTACAACCAACGGAATTTAACTCATGAGTAATGATGGATTCTCTTTGTTTTCCTGCCACATTAGATCCAATTGCATATACTGGAGTTTTTGGTAATGTAGTAATCCACTGTCCAAGAGATTTTATATTTAAATTATCAAATATGGCGGCATGAGGTTCACGATGGGCGACACTCATTCTATAATCTAACCAGCCAATTTTTATTCGGCTATTACCAGAGTCAATCAGAACAATCATTTTTATAGTTGATAGATATATTGTCAGAATATACTGATTTTACACCAGATATTGTTTTCAAGGTTAGATGTCCAAATTCATCTATACCATTTGCTATGCCATCTTGGATAGTTTTACCTTCTTTTTCAATCCTGATCCTTTTTCCAAACAAATAATCAATTTTCTTGAATCGCTCATAGAAATCTTGTAAACCACTCTTTTCCAAAAGAGATATGTCCTTGTACCATGACTTTGATATTGTTGTTATTATTTGTATAGTTTTTTCACATTTAATAATGTGTTGATTGGTTATTTCAGAGAAATCAGTGATTGGTCTATTAAGATCAGTCGACTTATCGATAGCTTTATTTAAATTAATACCTATGCCTATAATTGCAAAGTAACAATTATCTCTTTTATGATTTTTAATTGTTTCTACTAGAATGCCAGAGATTTTTTTGTTGTCCCATTGGATGTCATTTGGCCATTTTAGTGACAGATGTGAATTATTATGATAGACCAATTCTTTTAATGATTCACAAGCGCTTATGCCTGCTACAATAGCGATTGATGGTAAATTAATAGGATTGATTTTAATATTAAAAGCACAAGAAAATGTGAGATCATTATTATTGCTAATCCATTTTTTCCCTTGTCTTCCTCTACCAGCAAGTTGATTGTTAGTTCCTTCCAGATATGGCGTTTTAATATCATTACCTCTTATTTTTTTTATCAAGCTTGTATTAGTAGAATCTGTTGACTCAGTCCATTCAATGTCATGAAACATCGGTAAGTTTTTTTTCAAAATTTGCAACATATTTTTGCGATTTAAAATGTCTACGTAAACCATCTTGATAAAAATTATGACAAGTTTAAAGAATTAGATGATATTAACTGTTATTTATTCAGTATAGAGTTTCTAATTGGAAAGAAATATCATATTTAATTATTATATGTACTTACTTCTTAGAAAGATAATGAAAAAAAGATATTCTCTCATATGAAGTTGAGATAAACTTATCAAATGGTAAATTTATCTTCATTTTGATGTAAATTACAACGTTTTTGGACTTTTATATTTATGCTAATTAAGACAACAAAGAAATTAATTGGTTATGCTGGATCAGTTGATTATGCAATTGAATGGCCTGAACATAAAATTCTTGGTTGGGCCTTGATACTACATCCTCATCCATTGTATGGCGGCAATCGTAATAATAAAGTAATAACTACGATTTCTAGAGAGTGTCTAAGACAAGGAATTGTTGCAATCAGACCTAATTTTAGAGGTGTTGGTGATTCAGATGGTTTTTTTGATAATGGGGTAGGGGAGACTCATGATATGAGTGCTCTTATGCATCAAATTATTGATGTTTATCCTGAGCTTTCTGAGTTGCCTTGTTTTCTTGCTGGATTTTCATTTGGATCTGCTGTTGCTGCACAATTATATTCAAAGTTATATGATGAGAATAAGTCTGCTAATATAAGATGTTTAATGCTTATTGGCTCTGCCGTACAACGTTTTCAATTTAGTGAAATCCATCTGCCAAATAAGACCATAATAATTCATGGTGAAACAGATGAAATTGTTCCTTTTGATGAAATGTTGGATTGGGCTAGGCCGAAATCTATACCAATTATTATGATTCCATCTTGTTCTCATTTTTTTCATGGAAAATTACTATTATTGCGCGAAATGGTATCTATTTATCTCAAGTCTAGTATTATTTGACATTAAAATGTAATAAAATTAGTTTTTAATTAGTAGTAATGTAAATATATTTAAAACATTTTTAAATTATGTTTTAGTTTTTTGAAAAATTAGGCTGTATTTTTAAAGTTAATTATCTGATGAATTTATTATTGAGATTAGCATTTTTTATTATTTCATTTTTTGTCTATAGTATATCTTTTTCCTCTAATATAGAGGTGAATGATAATACATCTGTTATATCTATTTCTGGAGATGCTAATAAGTTGGCCATACCAGTAGTGCAGGTTTCTAGGTTACCAGTTCCTAAGATAGCAGCTAAGTCATGGATTGTAGTTGATGTTAATAGTGAACAAGTTTTATCATCATACAATCCTGATGTGAGGTTAGAGCCAGCGTCTCTTACAAAAATTATGACAGCATATTTAGCATTTAATGCTTTGCATGATAAACGGTTGGATTTAGAGCAAAGTGTAGTTCCATCAGATAAGGCATGGAAAACTGGTGGTTCAAGGATGTTTATAGAGCCTAAAACTAGGGTATCAGTTCATGAGTTATTACAGGGAGTGATAGTTCAGTCAGGTAATGATGCTTCTATAGCTTTAGCAGAATCTGTTAGTGGTGATGAAGATTCTTTTGTAGCTCTCATGAATCAAGAGGCTAAATATCTTGGTATGAATAATAGTAATTTTATGAATTCCACAGGTTTGCCTGAAACAAATCATATTACAACAGCAAGAGATCTATCTTTATTATCTGTAAGAATGATTAAAGATCATTCAAGTTTCCTACACTATTATAAACAGAAAGAATTTAAATATAATAATATTTTACAGACTAATCGCAATAGATTGTTGTGGTCTGATAGTTCTGTTGATGGTTTAAAAACAGGATATACAGATTCTGCTGGATATTGTCTTGTTGCAACAGCCATACGTGGAGATAGACGGATGTTGGTTGTTTTACTGGGCGCTAATAGTGAATCTACCAGAACAGAAGAAAGTTTGAAGTTATTAAATTGGGGTTTTCAAAATTTTGATACAGTTTCTATCAGTGAGCAAACTGATGAAAGTCAAATTAAGGCCAAGGTTTGGGGTGGTACTGTAGATAAAGTTAATCTAGGTCCTATTGAGAAAGTTTGGTTGACAGTTCCAAGAAGTCGTTTGTCTGATGTAAAATTTATTGTTGAACGTATAGACCCGCTTATTGCTCCTTTGCAAAAAGGTCAATTGGTTGGTAACTTACAGTTTATTATTGATAATAATATTTTAAAAGTTGTACCTATAGTTTCATTGCAAAACGTAAATAAAGCTGGTTTGGTAGGAATATCTATAGATTATATGAAAAGATGGATAGCTTCCAAATCATTATTTAGGTAGAAATATAATATGTGTAGTGATGATAGCAGTCATTATCCAGATTATTTTCCTATAAAGATAATAGGATGTAATCAGGACGATTTGAGTCAAAAAATTATAAGAGTATTAACTGGTTTGAGTGTTATCTTTGATGACAAAGTCGATATTAATTTTAGTAAGTCCAGAAAATATATTAGCATTACTGTAAATGTTTATATAACTTCAAGAGAGTATTTCACTAGAATTTACAATGAATTGAATAATATTCCGTTAGTCAGATTTGTTATCTGATTAGTTTTTTCAATGGCTAGCGGGTGTATTTTACAACGCTAGCTGTCTTAAAAATATTTAGAGAGTTTTATATTATTATAGAATAAAAGATGCTAAATCTTCTTTTGACACTATGTTTCCTAATTGTTTTTCAACAAAATTAGCATCTATTTTTAGATTTTTCTCTTTTAAAGAAGGGGCTTCGAAAGAAATATTTTCAAGAAGTTTTTCCATTACAGTATATAATCTTCTTGCTCCTATATTCTCATTTTTTTCATTCACATAAAAGGCTATTTCTGCAATTTTATTTATTCCATCTTCTGTGAATAATATATCTATACCTTCTGTTTTCATGAGGGCAAGATATTGTTTGGTTAATGAAGCATCGGTATCTCTTAGTATATGCACAAAATCTTCTGTTGATAATGAGTCTAATTCTACTCTTATAGGGAATCTTCCTTGTAATTCAGGAATTAGATCAGATGGTTTTGATAAATGAAAAGCACCTGATGCAATAAACAATATATGATCTGTTTTTATTGACCCATAACGTGTGTTAACAGTAGTCCCTTCTACTAGTGGGAGAAGATCTCTTTGTACACCATGACGAGATACCTCAATATTATCAGATCCATTTTTACTAGCTATTTTATCTATCTCGTCTAGAAATACTATGCCATTTTGTTCTACATTAGTAATTGCTTTAGATTTTATTTCTTCATCATTGATTCTTTTATTAGCCTCTTCCTCAATCATAATTTTCATTGCATTTATGATTTTCATTTTTTTATTTTTTTTCTTATCCTGGCTAATACCAGCAAATATGCTTTTTAGCTGATCAGCCATTTCTTCCATGCCAGGGGGAGTCATTATATCAAAATGTGAAACAGATACAGGAACTGATATCTCTATTTCAAGTTCGTTAAGTTTCCCTTCTCTTAATCTTTTTCTAAATGTTTGTCGAGTATTGTTATCTGCTAATATTTTTTCTTCCTCATCTTTCCTATTTGGTGGAGGGACTAATATATCTAAGATTCTCTCTTCAGCAGCTTCTTCTGCTATTGTTCTTACAGAGTCTATTTCATTCTCTTTGGATTGTTTAATAGCTTTTTCTACCAAGTCTCTGATTATAGTATCAACATCTCTGCCAACATAACCAACTTCAGTAAACTTTGTTGCTTCTATTTTTATGAATGGAGCATTAGATAGTTTAGAAAGTCTTCTAGCTATTTCTGTTTTTCCAACTCCAGTTGGGCCAATCATAAGAATATTTTTGGGGTGTATTTCTTGACGTAATTCCTTGACAACTTGTTGGCGACGCCAGCGATTTCTTAGAGCTATAGCAACAGCTCGTTTTGCACGGTTTTGCCCAATGATATGTTTGTCTAAATGGTTAACAATTTCCTTAGGGGTCATGCTGCTATGATCTGATGTTAGCATAATAGGTGATTTCCTTTTTTGTGCAAATTATATTTGTTCTATAAAGTTTCAATAATATGATTATTATTTGTATAAATACAAAGATCGCTTGCTATTTCTAATGACTTTTTTACTATCTCTTTAGGAGACAGTTCAGTATTTCTTAGTAATGCTAAAGCAGAAGCATGTGCATAAGGCCCTCCTGAGCCTACTGTAGCTAGACCATCCTCTGGCTCTAAAACATCTCCATTGCCTGTAAGAATAAAAGTTTTTGTGTCATCAGCAACTATTAACATGGCCTCTAATTTTCTAAGAAATTTATCAGTACGCCATTCTTTCGTCATTTCTACTGCGGAACGAGTAAGATTTCCTGAATATTTTTCTAGTTTTGTTTCAAATAGTTCTTGTAAAGTAAAGGCATCAGCAGTTGCTCCTGCAAATCCTGTTAATATTTTATCCTTGTATAACCGACGTATCTTTTTTGCCGTGCTCTTTATAACTATATTACCCATAGTAACTTGTCCATCACCCCCTATGGACACTTGGTTTTTCCTTCTAACACATACTATGGTAGTAGCGTGAAAATTTTCCATTGAATATCCTTATTATATTTTTTGGCTAGATGAATAAATATTTTTCATTGTTCTCCATATAATTTCTGACGCATTTCTCTTCGCTCTTGTGCTTCTATAGATAATGTTGCTGTAGGTCTTGCTAGCAGTCTAGGTATTCCTATAGGTTCTCCAGTTTCTTCGCACCAGCCATATTCGCCATTGTTTATTAATTCTATAGCTTTTTGTATTTTCTTTAAAAGTTTCCTCTCTCTATCTCTACTTTTTAATTCTAATGCGTGCTCTTCTTCTATTGTTGCACGATCTGCTGGATCAGGTACAAATTGTGTTTCTCTAAGATATTCTGTAGTTGCCTCTGCTTTTAATAAAATTTCTTGTTCTAAAGATTGTAATTTTTTTTTAAAGAAAGCAAGTTGTATTTCATTCATATATGCTTCTTCAGGCATATTTAATATATCTTTTTCACTAAAACTGTTTATTTTATTTGTCAAAGCATTAGATTTTATATTGACTGTTTTATTTGTTGTCATACAAATACTCCACCATAGGTTACCATTGTCACCTGCTATAGAATTAGAAATTTAAAGCTATTGTTATTTACTTTACGGTGCATAATTCTAACCCATGTATAAATAATTCTCTAGGCAGTTTTCTTCCTATGAATACCATTTTAGTGTTTGGTTTTTCTGATCCCTTCCAGGGCTTCCCTGGTTCTGCTCCCATGAGCATATGTACTCCTTGAAAAAGAATTCTGTTATCTAATTCTTTTATATATAAAATGCCTTTATATCTCAACATATCAGGACCAAATTCTTGTGATATTTGTGATAAGAATTTTTCTAGTTTTTCTGAATCAAATGGTTTATCACTGTAAAATGTGAAAGAAACTATGTCATCGTGATGATGACTGCATTTTTCTGTGCATTCATGATGTTCTTGATTTAAAAATTGTGGGTCTATATTTAATATGTCATCTAAGTTAAAACCGCTTATATTAAGAATTGATGGTATATCGATAGAGTCTAATAATAATTTTTTGATAGAGGCTCTTGGATTTATATGAATTAAACGATCTTGTAATTTAAGCAATTCCTCTTCTGAAACTAAATCACATTTAGAAATTAATATGACATCAGCAAAGCCTATTTGTTTTTGAGATTCTATTTGTTCATCAAGAGTTTTTGGAGCATGTTTAGCATCTACTAATGTTATTATTGCGTCTAACATATAATGCTTTGCAATATAGTCATCTATAAAAAAAGTCTGGCATAATGGTCCTGGATCTGCTAATCCAGTTGTTTCAATTATTACACGATCAAAATTTATTTGGTTTGTTTGTAGTTTTTTATGAAGATTTGATAATGTTTCTACCATATCTCCTCGTATTGTACAGCACACACAACCATTAGATAATTCTATGATTTCTTCATTATTATTTTGCACAAGAATCTCATTATCTATATTTTCTGATCCAAATTCATTTTCTATTACTGCTAATTTGAGCCCGTGTTTTGTTGATAAAATTTTATTTAATAGGGTTGTTTTACCAGCACCTAGAAATCCTGTAATAATTGTTACAGGTATAATGCTTTGTAAATTTTTTGCTGGAGTCATAAACATATTCCTAATTGACATACACATACTGCTTATTAACCAGTAATTAGCATGTTTTGTTTGAAAGTAATTACATTGTTATTGCTTTATAACTAATATTTTTTAATAGCAATTATTTAATTTGTTTAAAAAGTGTAAGCATATTTTATAGAAAATCTTGCGTCAATATTATTTGATGTTTTATGATTTTTTTGCCCTTGGATGCGTCTTGTCATATATGGAGGATAAATGTTGAAAGTCTAGTTTTGTATATATTTGAGTGGTAGTAATGCTTTTATGTCCAAGAAGTTCTTGTACAGCTCTTAAATCTTGGGATGATTGTAGTAAATGACTAGCAAAACTATGTCTTATGGCATGAGGTGAGATACTGCCTGGTATATTCATATTTAATGATATTTTTTTTAGTTGAATTTGTATTACTCTAGGTGAAATTCTTTGGCCTTTTATACCTAAAAATAAGGCTGGAATATCTTCTTCTCTAGTTTTATTTGATATAAATTTGTCTCGTACCTCTATCCATTTTTTTAAACTAAATAGAGCAGTTTTGCCTATTGGCAAGATACGTTGTTTATTACCCTTTCCTAAAACTATAATTTCAGCGCGATCCATATAAAGCCAGCTTTTAGATGTATAATTCTTATTTTTTGTATATTGTAGGTCTGTGGAAATTAGTTCTGATAAGCGTAATCCACTTGAATAAAACAATTCTAATATGGCTTGATCTCTAATTATTATGGGATCTGCATTTTTTATCTTTATCTTATCTAAATTCCCATCTAATAAAGATTTCATTTGATCTACCGAGATAGATTTTGGTAGCTCTTTTGTTGGCTTAGGAGTTTTTATATCATTGAGTGGAGTTAGATTTGTTTGTATTTGCAGAGAATACCATCTATAAAAATTTTTCCATGATGATATCATTCTTCCTAGTCCTCTAGCACCTAGGCCTAAAGAATATTTTTTTGATATAAATTTTCTTGCTAATTCTGAATTCAGATCTTTTATGTCCAAATCTTCTAATTCAAGCATCCTACATAATTGTGTAATGTCCCTTCTATAATTCTCAATAGTATTTTTTGAATACCTCAAGTTTGCACTTAAGTACAGTAACCATTGTTCTATCGTTTTTTTATTTCACTATTTTTATAAGCCATACAATTATAGAAGGATATTGTGGTGTTTATAGTAGAGTTGTAGCAACAGATTCTCTTAATAGTTTATCTAACTCTATTTTGCCATCGAATACAAAACTTGCAGGTCCTGTCATTTTAATATCTCCACCATCCCAATTTATTGATATTGATCCTCCTTTAGTCTGTACATTAACAGGTGAGTGAAGCAATCCTCTTCTTATTCCAGATACAACTGCTGCACATGCTCCAGTTCCACAAGCTAAGGTTTCTCCCGCTCCACGTTCATAAACACGTAAAAGGATATGGTTGGAATCTTTTATTTGCATAAAACCAACATTTACTTTATTAGGAAATCTATTATGTGATTCTATGACTGGTCCAATTATAGATACTAAATCTGTATTGATATTATCTACTTCTATCACGGCATGTGGATTTGATATAGATAATACAGACAAGAGGACTATTCCATTATTTTCAGTTTCTATTGCCCATATTTTTTCTAATGACTTTGTAGTATAAGTTAAGTTGTCGGTGTTAAATGGTAGACTTTTATATTCAAAAGAAGGCTTCCCCATATTGACAGTTACAGAACCATCAGAGTTTTCATTAAGGCTAATTAATCCATTTTTTATTTCTGCTACAATAGGATTTTTATTACTAATTTTTTTTGATGTATGAATTTAACAAAGCAGCGCGCCCCATTACCACAATTCTCCACTTCATTGCCATCAGAATTAAATATTCTGTATTTAAAATCAGCATTGGGTAGAGCAGTTTTTTCTATTAGTAGGATTTGGTCTGCTCCAATGCCAAAATGGCGGTCAGCGATAGATCTTGCAATTTTTGTTGTCATCTTGAAACTTTGATTTATGCAGTCTATCACTATAAAATCGTTACCAATGCCATGCATTTTGGTAAAATTTAGATGTGTCATATTAAACCTTATTTAATATTTTAAATTGTTATTATCTAGTAATGCCATTTATATAATACATGTTATGCAAATTTCAAGTGTATTTTTTAGATTTGGTATTTCAGGCATTATATAAACTATCGTAATATTTTATGTTGATTCTTATTTAAGTAACTTTGTTTGTAAATTTATGATTTTTATCAGAATTAGTCTATATGATGTAGTCTTTTTATTATAGTAATTTCTATTTAAAAATTTTTTAGATATATGATACTTCTAGATTAATATAAATTTAAAAATTTGTTTTTTTCTACATAATAATAATGATTATTGTTATTATCTAAAGCCCTACATATTAGTAATATAATTAGTACCAAATTAAATAAAAGATAGAAATTTAGAAGGATTTTTTGTGATTAGTGAAGATTTTTTGTTTACATCAGAATCTGTTTCTGAAGGACATCCTGATAAAGTTGCTGATCAGATTTCTGATGCAATATTGGATGAAATTTTAGTTCAGGATCCCGATGCTCGTGTCGCTGCAGAAACTTTATGCGGTAACAATATAGTTGTTTTAACTGGTGAAATTTCTGCTGATGCGAATGTTGATTATATAGATATAGCGCGTAATTCTATTAAGAATATCGGCTATAAAGATATTGATGATGGAATGGATTATAGAAATTGCCATATTCTTTTGGCTTATAACCAGCAGTCTCCTGATATTGCTATTGGATTATTTGCAGAGGAGGAATTAAATCAAGGAGCTGGTGATCAGGGATTGATGTTTGGTTATGCTTGTGATGATACTCCTGATTTTATGCCTGCTCCAATATGGTATTCTCATAGATTAGTACAAAGACAAAGCGAGCTTAGAAGAGACGGGAGATTACCATGGCTAAGGCCAGATGCAAAATCACAGGTAACTTTTCGTTATATAGATGGCAAGGCAGTTGAAGTAGATACTATTGTTTTTTCTACACAGCATTCTAAAGATATAGAAATAAATAATTTGAGAGAAGCTGTGATAGAAGAGATTATCAAACCATCTTTTCCTGATAAATTGATTAATAATAGAACAAAATTCTTAGTCAATCCTACTGGTCGTTTTGTTATAGGTGGACCTAAAGGAGATTGCGGGATAACAGGTCGTAAAATTATTGTTGATACTTATGGTGGAGCATGTCCTCATGGAGGAGGGGCCTTCTCAGGAAAGGATCCATCTAAAGTAGATAGATCTGCTTCATATATGGCAAGATATATTGCAAAAAATATAGTTGCATCTGGAATAACAAGAAAATGCCAAGTCCAAATTAGTTATGCTATAGGCATAGCTGAACCAATAAATGTTAGTGTTTATACAGGTGATGCATATATTATGCCTAATCAGAAATTGTCTAGACTAGTTTGTGATAATTTTGATTTGCGCCCAAAGAGTATTATTAATTTATTAAAATTGCAAAGGCCTATATATTCTAAAACAGCTACTTATGGACACTTTGGTCGTTCAGAACCAGAGTTTACTTGGGAAAATATTGATCAAACTGCTATTTTTAGAGATAGTTTATAGTATGTAGTTTTATATATGCATCATCATACAAGCCATGTCTTATAAAAAAAATCAGTTTGATAGTGTGTCTTTGATTTCAGATTCTCCTTGTATAGCAGTTTGTTCAACCTTGTTTGATGATATTTGTAAAGGTTGTGGCAGGACTGCTTATGAGGTTTCTCATTGGGTGTCATTTACCGATAAACAAAAGGTAGAAATATGGAATAGAATTAGAAAACAAGGTTATCCAAAACGCTGAAATATCTGTTTTGTAAGAATCTTCTGTTAATGTTATGTTGGAATTATATGTGTAGATATTCTAATGGGAAGCTGATTTTTTAAGTTAATTGCAGTTCTTTTTCCCATCCTTTTGTTGTTAGAATAGCATCTAATGGTATATCATGTGGAGCTGCTTTATAAGCGATATCTGTGATTAAGCCACATTCCCAAGATATTCCTATAGAAATAAATTTCTGTCCGTTCTCCATTAGGTTTGATAATGTTCTGTCATAATAACCTTTTCCATATCCTATTCTATCTCCATTTTTGGTGAAGCCTAATGTTGGTATTAGTATTATGTTTGGTATTAGGTATTTGGTAGATAATGGCTCTAAAATATTAAACTTTCCTGTTTTCATAATTGTTTCTGTTTTCCATAGTTTAAATGAAAGAGGATGATCTATTTTTTCTATTGTAGGTAAACAGATATTTAATTTTTGATTTGATGAACATATATGTAAAAAATCTATAAGACAAGGTTCATATTTTAATGGCCAAAATCCGGCAAGATTTATTTTATCAGTATGTGTTTTTAAATGTATATTATTCGTGATTGAGGATATCCATTTCAATAGTAATGATTCTATTTTTTTACTCCCAATTTGCATTTCATCTTTTGATAATTTAGATCTTATTTGTATCAAATTTGATCTTATTATTTTAGAAAGATTATTATGTTTATTTTCTAATGTTGTCATTTTATGTTCCTAATGTTATTTTTAGCTTATAGGTTTTTACCTATATAAATCTAAATGATACAAGATATTAAATTCTAAAAGAAATGTTTGATATAAAAGAAGACTCGTTTACAAAAGGTTTGAAGTTTTATATTGTTGGTGGTGCTGTGAGAGATAAACTATTGGGTTTGCATCAACAAGAAGATAGAGATTGGGTTGTGGTTGGGTCTAGTCCAGAAGAAATGGAAAACAGAGGCTTTAAGAAAGTTGGTAAAAATTTTCCTGTTTTTTTGCATCCAATAACTAAGGAAGAGTACGCTTTGGCAAGAACAGAATATAAGATCGCCATTGGACATCAAGGTTTTGAATTTAATGTTGGTTCTTATATTACTCTCAAGGATGATTTATTTAGGAGAGACCTTACTATAAATGCTATTGCTTATGATTGTATAAATAGAGAGATTATTGATCCTTTTAACGGCCTTAGAGATATTAGATGTGGTATTTTGCGTCATGTAAGTTCGTCTTTTAGAGAAGATCCTCTTAGACTAATTAGGTTAGCTCGTTTTAGTGCAAAATTTGATAAGTTCAGCATTGCTAAAGATACCATGGATTTTTGTAAAATAATGACAAAAAATGGAGAGTTAATTTCTTTGAGTAAAGAACGTATTTGGAAAGAAATTTCTAAAGGACTTATGACGAAAACACCTATAAATATGTTTAATTTTCTAAAGCAAGTAGAGGCGCTAGATCTAATTATGCCTGAACTAATTTTATCTAGTCGTGTAAATAATTTTTTAAAAAACATTCCAGATGAAATAGATTTGTATACAAGATATGCTTTTCTATGTATGGATACAGTAGATAGATCTTTATTAAGTAGGCGTTTGGCTGTTCAATCTATGTGTAAAAATTATGCAGATTTATTGCCATATATTTTAAAGATATTAGAGAATAATACTTCTTTAAGTGAAAAATTTTTAATTTTAGAAAAATGTGATGCATTTAGAAGATATGATCGTTTTATAGATTTATTAAAATCTTGTGAACTAATATTAAAGATTGATGTGCATGATATTTTGTCTAGATTAGAGAATGTCTTAAATATTAATTTAGGAGATTATTTGATTGAATCTGATCAAAGGAAACGCAAAGATTTAGTCAGGAAAGCTAGATTATTAGTTTTTCAGAGTGGTAATTAATTTTTCTGATCTATCTCTGCTTGCAAATCCAACTAATTTATCATTTTCTTTCCAGTTTATCCCTATAGCTAGTACCTTGAATAATTCCCCCATTTCATTTTCTGATAATAATTTTTGAATCGGACCTAGTATTTCAATTTGTTTGCTGGTAGAAGACATATCCATTTGTTCTATTATTTTTAGTATGTTACAGTTTAGTAAAAATCTGGCTAGAGAGGTATATCCTAGAATCTCAGATTTTTCTTTTAAAGCTACTGCTGCTAATGCTGTAAAGTTAACATGAGTTGTTATATCTTGTATGCCTGGAGCAATAAATGGGTCTGAGTAAGCCATATGATGCAAATGACACATCAATGTTCCTGTATATCTTTGAGGGTGATATAATTCTTCCTGTGGGAAACCATAATCTATTATAAATACTACACCATTTGTAATATTTTTTATAATGCTTGTGAGCCAAGTTTCTCCAATTAGGTTGATTTCTGATGAATATCCTGGTATTGGTTTCATTCTACTAGATACAATATCTGCTAATTGATTATCAGCAGCTTTATTCAACAAAGTAAACTCTTCTTTATTGTTTATTCCAACGTATTTTTCTAACAAACAATTATGTTCATCCCATTGAAATAGTTTTACTGGCATAGCATCTATAAGTTCATTTGCTATTACACAACCATTGAAGTCATATGGCATGTTTTTCAGCCACTTTACCTGTTTTATAAATGGCTCTAAAGTTTTTTTTTGTAAAAATGTAAGATGATCAGATATTTCTATGATCTCATATTCTACTTTGATGCCCATATTATCTAATTCTGTTATTAGATCAAAAGATAATTTACCTGTGCCTGCTCCAAATTCGAGAATTTTATTTGTATTGGTTTTTTTTAGAACTTCAGCTATTTGTATGGATAATGTTTTTGCAAATATTGATGTTAATTCAGGTGCTGTGATGAAATCTCCTAGTGGATATTTCATCGATTCTTGATGTTTAGAACTAAAAATTTTATTTTTGGATGAATAGTAACCTAGATTAGGAGTATATAACGCTTTATCCATCCATGATTCAAAGGGTATTATACAATTTCTAGATTGTTTTATTTGTTCAACCAAATAGGACTGCATTAGATGAAGTTGTTGTTTGGAGTTTTCATCTAATGAGTCTAGTAAACAATAAATTGTACTTTGCATTAATCAGAGTATATTTTTTATAAATTATTGGAATGTTCTCTATATGGAGCAAATCCTTTGTTTCTTACCACTTTGGGAGAGGATGACGTTTTTTTTGTAAAGTTTATGCCACTTCTCTTTTTGTTATCATTATTGGTCTTAGAGGTAGATAGTCTATCTTCTCTAGCTCTGTCACTAAATGATGGTTTAGCTGTCTTATTACTATAGGATCTAGTTTTTTTATTGTTATCAGTTTTATAACTATAACTTCTAGGTTTGCTTTCCTTGATGTTTTTCTTAAAGGTATTTGTAGACTCTAAACCAATTATTACTTCTATATTAATATTTTTGCCGATGTAGTTTTCTATTCTTCGAACCTTATGTTTTTCTGAATGTGATGCAAGAGTCAGGGCTTCCCCATTGCGACCAGCTCTGCCTGTTCTACCTATGCGATGAACATAATCTTCCGCTTGCATTGGCAAGTCAAAATTAATAGCATGGCTAATACCTTGAATATCTATCCCTCTAGCAGCTACATCAGTAGCTATTAATATTTGCAATTGTTTTTTTTGCAACTGTGATAGAGTCCTTGTTCTTTGTCTTTGGTTCATATCACCATGAAGAGCAGCAACAGCAAATCCATTATCTGACAAATGGTTAGATAAATCATCAGCACCTCTCTTTGTTGAAGTGAAAACGATTGCCTGGTCAAGATTTTCATTGCCTAATAAATGCTGGAGAATTTTTATTTTATGCTTATAATCATCCACATAAATTAATTTTTGTTCAATATTATTATGACTTTGTTTATTGTTATTTAGGCTAATTCTCTCTGGGTTATTCATCATTTGTTTAGCCAGATTCATAATGCTATTATCTATTGTGGCGGAGAATAGCATTGTTTGTTTTTCTTTAGGTAATTCAGCAACTATCGTTTGTATATCATCTATAAATCCCATATCCAACATTCTATCAGCTTCATCTAAAACTAGGGTATGGACATTCTTCAAATCTACTCTGCCAGATTGCATTTGGTCAATCAATCTACCAGGAGTAGCTACTAGAATATCAATTCTTTTGGATAAAGCTTTGATTTGAGCCTTATATGGCATGCCGCCAACTATTGTAGCTACTCGTAACCAATGAAGATTACTTCCATAAACAGAGGCTGCTTTAGTAATTTGCATAGCTAATTCTCTTGTGGGAGTTAGCACTAATACTTGTATGGATGTATTCTGAGCTTTCTTTTCTGACAAATGCTGTAAGATTGGTAGCATGAAAGCAGCAGTTTTGCCACTACCAGTCTGTGCTGAAACAACTAGATCTTGTTTCAGTATAGCTTTAGGAATTGTTGCTTGTTGTACTGGTGTAGGTGATTCGAACCCTGTGGCTTTGATTGCATTTAGTATATTTGCGTTTAGACCAAGATTTTCAAAAGACATTTATTTTCCTTGCTAATACATAGTTACATCAGTAAATAGATGTGAACAAAACTATTTACTGACAGTTGAAAGGGTAACAATATCGTGCCGACCCATCAACCGTTCGTTACGGTGTATTTTATAACTTACAAGGCTAAAGGAGGTCAGATAATCGATGATAATATTTAAGTAAAACTTAGATATTATATATTTTCAGAGCTACCGAAGTTTGATAATTTCCAAAAAATATTAGATTGGACATTATCTCTAATCTGTTCACTTTATCATGAAAATTATGTAAAAGCAAACAGTAATATTTCATTTTTTAGGTATTAGCCATGTGATTGGTTTTCTTTTTTGTGAAATCAGCCACTCATTTGTTTTTATAAAATGATTACATCCTATAAAAGGAAATGGTTTCCTATAAGCAGATAATGGAGATGGGTGATTAGATTTTAATATTAGATGAACGTTATTTGTAATTAGATTTGTTTTTTTTTGTGCAGCGAGACCCCATAATAAAAATGCTTTTGGTGAGTTATTGGTTGCGATTAATTTTATAATTGTATCTGTTATTAACTCCCATCCTTTATTAGCGTGAGACATTGCTTTGCCATGCTCCACTGTTAAAATAGTATTTAATAACAATACTCCTTGCATTGCCCAGAATGATAGATCTTTTGCTGTTTCTAAATCATTATTATACTCTTGCTTCAGTTCTTTGTTGATATTCCTAAGGCTAGGCGGAATTGTGCAATTAGCTGGAACAGAAAAAGCCAAACCATCAGCTTGTCCTTCATTATGATAAGGATCTTGTCCTAATATAACAACATTAATTTCTGATAAATTTTTTATATTATATAGTGATCTAAAAGGATTTGCTGGATATATTGTAACACCCTTATCTATTTCTGATTCAACATAACTGAAAATTTCTTTAAAACTTTGTTCAAGTTTGTTTTGCAAAAAACAGTTTTTCCAGATTGGATTTAGATTATTAAAATCTTTATATAGTGTTTTTTTAATTAGTTTATTACTCATAAATTAATGAAGATGTATATTTAAATATTAAAAACTATATATCAAATTACTAACTCATATATTGTCTGAGTAGAAGAATAACCATCACTATCATAATAATGGCAATAGTTCCATCTAATATTCTCCAAGCCTTTGGTTTGGAGAATATAGGAGCACATAATCTTGCTCCCAATCCTAAAAGATTAAGCCATAATATGCTAGCAGTTAAAGAACCAAAAGCATATGCCATACTAGCATTTTCATATACGTTGGCCAATGATCCAATTAAGATCATATCTAGCCAAAAATGCGGATTTAATAAACTAAATCCTAAAGTCGTTAATATTACAGATTGTTTTGAATATATTATATAATTTGTAGATTCTATATTAGAAGATTTTTTAAATGCTTTTTTTGCAGATTTCCATGAATAACATAATAAGAAAATTATTCCTAGTATAAGGATGAAATCTTTAAACCAAGGAGCAAGTAATATTAATTCTTTTAATCCTATTACACTAGCAAAAATAAAAATAGCATCTGTTAGACAACAAACTATTATAATTGTCATTATATGAGAACGCATTAATCCTTGGCGGATTATAAAAGCACTCTGAGCTCCTACTACTGCAAACAATCCAAGTCCTGTTAAAAGTCCATTAAACCAAGCTTGGAAAGTAATAGATGAAAAAAATGAAGTTAGCATTTTAAAACTTCAAAAAAATATTATTAACAATATTAGCAAGTAACAAGATCTAAAAAGATTTGTACTATACAATAAAGGTTTGTTATTACAATAGTTTTGTAAACATTAATTTAGATAATTACAGATGATGGAAATATATCACGTAATTTTTAATATAACAATTAAATTTCAGTTTTATAGTCTATTGTTAGTGGTGCATGATCGCTGAACCTTGTTTCCATATAAATTTCAGAGGAGATTGCAAGATTTGCTAAAGAATTGTTTGCCATTTGATAGTCTATTCTCCATCCAACATTTCTTTCCCATGATCTTGCTCTATTACTCCACCAAGTGTATTGCTCTTGATGAGGATGTAGTTTTCTAAAAACATCTACCAGATTATAATTATTTATAATTTCAGAGAGCCAATTTCTTTCTTCAGGAAGAAATCCAGGTTTATTAAGATTATTTTTCCAGTTTTTTATGTCCATTTGTGTGTGTGCTATATTCCAATCACCACATATTAGTAAATTGCGTTTAGATAGTATGGATTCAGAGTAAATTTCTTTTAAATATAATTCGAACTTTTGTAAGAAAATTAATTTCGCTTTTTGTCTTTCATCATTTGAACCAGATGGGAAATAAACATTTATGATCGAAATTTTTTCCCAGTCTATTCTTATGACTCTACCTTCTGAATCAATATTTTTATCTTCTAACCCTCTAGTTATTTTCATGGGTTGTTTTTTTGTATATATACCTACACCGCTATAACCATTTTTTTGCGCTGGATAGAAAAACCCTTTGAATCCTAGAGGATTAAGCAATTCATTTTTTATATCATGAGAGGCAATTCTGATTTCTTGCAAACAAACAATATCAGGGTTTTTATTGTATAGCCAATCTAGGAACTTTTTTTTAATTGCAGATCTTATTCCGTTGACATTTATAGAGGTTATTCTTAACACAATTTGGTTTCCAGTTAGAATGCACATAAGATAATATGTATGTATTATTACAATAATATTAATAGTTTATGAATTTTTTTGCTTAACATAAAAAGGGATTTATATGGTTATTGATGAGCATCAGGCTTTAGATTTTGTTAAATTTGCATTAGATGTAGGTGCTTTAAAATTTGGAGATTTTAAAACCAAATCAGATAGAATAAGTCCATATTTTTTTAATATAGGTTTATTTAATAATGGAAAATCCATAGCAAAATTAGCGGAGTTTTATGCTAATATTTTGCAAAAATCAAGCATAGAATTTGATATGCTCTTTGGCCCTGCTTATAAGGGTATACCTTTAGTTATATCAACATCTATGATTTTAAGTGATAGGTGTATACATGAAAAAGTCCCATTTGCTTTTAATCGTAAGGAGGCTAAGAATCATGGCGAAAAAGGTAGACTAATAGGAGCGTCACTTCATGGCAAAGTTGTTATTATAGATGATGTAATAACCTCAGGTATTTCTGTGAATGAGTCTATAGAGATCATTCATGCTGAAGGAGCAGAGCCAGTTGCTGTAATAGTAGCTTTAGATAGAATGGAAAAACCAAATTTAATCTCTAGTGTTTCAGAGGCAACAACTTCTGCTTCAAATAACATATCTAGTAAGTATGGTTTGCCTGTTCTTAGCATAGCTTCTCTCGAAAACATACTAAGTTTAGTACAAAAACATCAAGATTTCGCAGAACATGCTGAAAAAGTAGCTAAATATAGATCATTATATGGTATAGGTTAATTTCATAATATTTTAATTAATTTTGCAGAGCTGTTGTTTAAGTAGTTCACGTATTTGTGAGGAATTAGCTCTCCCTTTGCTTTCTTTCATAATCTTTCCTATTAGTGAGTTGAAAGCTTTTTCTTTGCCAGATTTATAATCTTCTACTATATTTCTATTATTGGCTAAAATAGAGTTTATTATATCAATAATAATACTGTCATCATTTATTTGCTTTAGTCCATTTTTCTCTATAATATCGTCAATATTGCTTTTTTCATTATTCCATAATATTTCAAATACATCTTTTGCATTTTTATTTGACAACGTACCATCTATTATTTTTTCTATCATAGTAGCTATAGTTTTTGCTTCTATGGGTATTTCTTCTATAGTTTTATTATATTTATTCATAAATGCATTTAGGTCGCCAATCATCCAGTTAGCTACTATTTTTTCATTGCCTTTTGGAAGTTGAGATACTATTGATTCGAAATAATTAGCTATATTTATGCTGCTTGATAATTGTGATGCATCAGATTTTGTTAAGTTGTATTCTTTCTCGAATCTTATCCTTTTATTATCAGGTAATTCTGGTAAGTTTTTTCTTGTTGTTTCTATTAATTCTGGTGTTATGTATATGACAGGTAAATCGGGGTCAGGCATGTATCTATAATCTATTGCGTCTTCTTTGTTGCGCATGCTTCTAGTTTCATTCTTCTCAGAATCATATAACCTAGTTTCTTGTATAACTAATTTATTCTGTTCTAACAAGTTAATTTGTCTTTTAGATTCAAATAATATTGCTTTTTCTAGAAATTTAAAAGAGTTTATATTTTTAATTTCTGTCCTTGTTCCAAGTTCTTTTGTATTTTTTAGTTTTACAGATACGTTTGCATCACAACGAAATGATCCTTCTTGCATATTACCATCACATATACCAAGCCAAACGACTAAGTTATGCAATGTTTTTGCGTAAGCAACAGCTTCTTGTGCTGAGCAGATTTCTGGATGTGTTACTATTTCTAATAAGGGCATTCCTGCTCTATTTAAATCGATGCCAGTTGAGAATGATTGATGTATTAATTTCCCAGCATCCTCTTCTAAATGTGCCTCTACAAGATTTATTGTTTTCTTTATATCATCTTCATAAAAACAGATATTTCCACCTTGTAAAATTGGCTTATGGAATTGACTTGTTTGGTATCCTTTTGGTAAATCAGGATAAAAATAGTGTTTTCTATCAAATCTTGAATCACAAGATATCTTTGCATTTACTGCTAAACCAAATTTTATGGCGCACTTTATAGCTTCTATGTTAGCAACAGGTAAGCTACCAGGTAATGCTATATCTATCTCGTTGGTATTTTGGTTGGGTTTTTCACCAAAAGAGCAATTGCTACTAGAAAATATCTTTGTTTTTGTTAAGAGTTGCACATGGGTTTCAATACCTATCGTTGTTTCCCATTTGGAGTTCATTTGCGTATCCTATATGTTATCTGGTAATTTTTTATGCCAATTAGTATTTTGTTGATAACAATCTGATATTGCTATCATAAGAGGTTCTGAAAAATAGTTGCCAATAATTTGTAAGCCGATAGGATGTGAGTCATCACTTTTGTTAAACCCGCAAGGTATTGACATTGCTGGTAACCCTGCCAAGTTAGCACTTACTGTGTATATGTCATCTAGCCAGTCTGTATCATTTATATTTTTTATTCCAATTTTTTTGGTATTTTTCATGGTCACAGGACCCATGATAAGATCACATTCAGTATGAAATATTTTTTGGAAGCTATTAAGTATGATTCTTCTTATTTTTTGAGCTTTTAAATAAAATTGTTCATAATTATTTTTAGATAACAAATAATTTCCAAGCAATGTGCGGATCTTAACTTCATTTCCAAAACCTTCTGCTCTAGAGCGAGAGATCATTTCTTCTATGTTTTTAAATGTTGATGTTCTATAACCATAGTGAACACCATCGTAACGAGCTAGATTGCTAGATGCTTCTGCTGAAGCTATTACATAATAAGTTGGTATTGCAATTTCTGTATGTGGTATAGATATGTTTATTATATCTGCACCAAGCTTTTCGAATGTATGTATTGCTTCTTTAGTTGTTTTTAATATATCTTCATCTATTGGCATGTCAAAAAATTCTTTTGGGATGCCTATCCTTATGTCTTTTAACGGAGAGCTAGAATTCTTTCTGAAAGAATTTTTGGTATTATTAAAAGATTTTTTTATCCAACCAGTTTTTATTTCTTCTGAGCAATATTTTTTAATACTTGTAGAATCTTTATGATCATAATCGCTAATAGTGTTTAGTATTTCTAATAAATCTAAGCTACTGTTAGCAAAAACTCCAACTTGATCAAGGCTAGAAGCAAATGCTATAACGCCGTATCTTGAAACAGTTCCATAAGTTGGTTTTATCCCGCAAACTCCACACAGTGCAGCAGGCATTCTTATTGACCCACCTGTATCTGTACCTGTTGATGCCATAACTATGCGTGCGGCAACAGCTGCAGCAGAACCTCCAGAAGATCCTCCAGGCGTTATTCTAATATCCCAAGGGTTCTTGACTGGTCCATAAGCAGAGTTTTCATTGTTTGAACCCATGCCAAATTCATCACAATTCAACTTGCCTAATGAGATACTTCCAAATTCTTTTAATTTATCAACTACAGTAGCATTAAATGGACTAATGTAATTTTCTAACATTTTGCTGCCTGCAGTTGTATGCCATTGCTTTGTTGCAATATTATCTTTGTGAGCTATAGGTATTCCAGTTAATATTTTTGATGAATCTGAAGAATTTTTATCTGCTTCCTTAGCTTGTTGCAATGTCAGTTCTTCATCTAAATGCAAAAATATATTGAGATATTCTAAATCCTTGGCTTTTTCTAGAGCACTTTTTGTAATTTCTAATACACTAATATCTTTTTTTAAGATTGCATCGCGTAATTCATTTATTCCATCAAATTGTGTATGTAGTGGTTTTTTTGTCATGATTATTCAATAATTTTCGGTACTATAAATAGATTGTTTTCAAATTCTGGTGAATTGTGAATAATTGTTTCCATAAATTCTTGAGAACATGTTTGAGGGTTTATGTCTTCACGTAAATGCTTATTAAAAGTATCTATTATAGAAATTGGACTTACTAAAGGTTCTATATCATCTATCTTTATATCTTGTACTTTCTCAATTATTTTGATAACTTTATTTAGTTCTTTTTCAAATATTCCAATTTCTTCTTTTGTGATTTCAATTCTAGAAATAGTGGCAATATTATTAATATCTATTTTATTAAGAGCCATAAAAAAATGTATGTGTTAGAATGTTCAATGATGTTTTGCAATTATGTTTTGGCAGTTGTTTAATATAAAAACAGTTTATCCTACTATTGAAAATTATAATAGCTTATAGCATATTACGTAAGTATTATAAATTTATATTTTAATAGTTTGATAAAATTTTAAGAAATTATTTTTAAGCTGAGTTAAGATGTTTGGTTTTTTGCGCAGTTATTTTTCCAGTGATATGGCAATAGATTTAGGAACGGCTAATACTCTTATTTATGTTAGAGGTAAAGGTATTGTTCTTGATGAGCCATCTGTAGTTGCAATTAGACATGATGGAGGCCCTCATGGTAAGAAGATTATTCAAGCTGTAGGACATGAGGCTAAACAAATGCTTGGTAGGGTGCCAGGGAATATCGAAGCAATACGTCCTATGAAAGATGGGGTTATAGCAGATTTTACTGTAACAGAACAGATGCTTAAGCAGTTTATTAGGATGGTACATCCACGTAATATGCTTGCTCCAAGTCCAAGAATTATTGTTTGTGTTCCATGTGGATCTACTCAGGTAGAGAGGAGAGCTATCAGAGAATCTGCTTTAGGAGCAGGTGCATCTCATGTTTATTTAATAGAAGAGCCTATGGCTGCTGCTATCGGTGCAGGTTTATCTGTTTCAGATGCTAGTGGTTCTATGGTTGTAGATATAGGTGGAGGGACAACTGAAGTTGCTGTAATCTCTCTTGGAGGTATGGTTTATAAAGGCTCTGTGAGAGTTGGCGGTGACAAATTTGATGAGTCCATAGTAAATTATATAAGACGTAATTATGGTATGTTGATAGGGGAACCTACAGCTGAACTTATTAAGAAAAGTATAGGTTCTGCTTTTCCTGGTTCTGATGTAAAAGAAATAGAAGTAAAAGGTAGAAATTTAGCGGAAGGTGTTCCTAGAGGGTTTACAGTATCTTCTGGTGAAATTCTAGAATCTCTTACAGATCCTTTAAATCAAATAGTTTCAGCAGTTAAAATTGCTTTAGAGCAAACTCCTCCTGAACTAGGTGCTGATATTACAGATAAAGGTATATCGCTTACGGGCGGAGGCGCTTTACTAAGAGATCTAGATCGTCTCTTGCAAGAAGAAACTGGTTTGCCTGTAGTAGTTGCAGACGATCCTTTAACCTGTGTAGTACGAGGTTGTGGCGAGGCATTAGAACATTTAGAAAAGCTTGGTTCTATTTTTATCAACGATTGAAGATTTTTATATTTATTGTAATAAAGTAATACATGGATATGCAGCGTCAAGGGATACGGCCTTTATTTAGGCGTGGAATATCTTTAGAAATCAAGCTGTTTATTGCTTTATTAGTAGCTTTAATTTTATTAACTTGTGATGCTAGATTTCCTAACACGGTAGAACCAGTTAGGAAACTAGTGTCAGTTGTTATTTATCCTTTTCAGCGTATAGTTCTGATTCCTAGAGATATTTTCCAACGTATTAATAACTGGTTTAATGCAGCAAATATGATACGTAGAGAAAATGAGTTGTTGCAAAAGCAATATATTGAAATGGCCCAAATTACAACAAGACTTTCACAGCTGACAGCAGAAAATTATAAACTACGTAAATTACTAGGGATTACAGATGTTATAAAGGAATCTTCAATAGTAGTTGAGATTTTATATGAGTCGAATAATAGTTTTAGCCAACATCTGATTTTTAATAAAGGTAGTAAAGTTGGTGTTTCTCCCGGAATGTCTGTAATTAGTGAAGGAGGTGTTGTAGGTCAAATTATTAGGGTAACTCCAGTAACTTCTGAAGCGGCTTTAGTATCTGATCATAATGTATCGGTTCCAGTGCAGATAACTAGAAATGGTCTTCGTTTGATCACTTTTGGGTTGGGAATACCTGGCTTATTGGAAGTACGTTATTTGACTGATAATTTTGATATAAAAATTGATGATTTGTTGGTAACGAGTGGGATAGGAGGTATTTTCCCAGTTGGGTTACCTGTGGCTAAAGTTATAAAAGTTGAAAAAGATCATATATCGGGATATTCCCGCGCTATTGCTGAATCTGTTGCTCATCCTGAATATTATCGTCACTTTATTGTTTTAAAAATAGAAATAAATTAAATAAAATGAAAACAGATAAACATTTATCCCAACATAGAAGAATTGGTATGCCAAGTAATGTTGAACCTGATAAAGTAGCTAGACCAGCTCAGGCTAAATTTGTTTGGAGTAGTATATTTTTATCTTGGATGTTATCTTTAGTACCTTTTTTTTCTATGAATTTATTAGTTACGGTAATAGTGTTTTGGTGTGTGCATGACTCTTCAAGAATAGGATTATTAACTGCTTTTTGTTTTGGTATTTTGGTAGACGTACAAGGAACATTTTTTTTAGGAGAAAATGCCTTATTCTTTACCCTTTTTTCTTATTTTGCTTTAGTAATTCGTAAAAGATTATTACGTTTTGGATTATTTAGCCAAACTGTGCATATTGCTCCTATATTATTTTTTTCTTCGTTTATTAGTAAACTTTTTGTTTCTTGGATAAATATTCGTTGGGTAGGATGGGGATGGTCAAAAGAAGTTATGTTCATTCTTTTGATGTGGCCATTGGTTGGTTGGTTTTTACTTATTCCTCAACGTCCAGAGGTTATTTCTGATTCGCCAACAGTTTAATAATTTGTTTTCTATGTTTGAGCTTAATAATCAAGTAAAAGTACTAAAAAAATTCTCGGAAAGAATAATAATAGGTATTTTATTTTTTTATTTGGTTTTTGTATATTGATAGTTAGATTATGGTATTTGCAAGTTAGTTTATATGAAGGTTTGTCTGAGAAAGCAGACAATAATCGTATAGCTGTTGTTCCTATGCCTCCTAAGAGGGGTAGTGTTTTTGACCGTAATGGTGAGATTCTTGCTTGTAGTAATTGTGTTTATACATTAGAGATGTCTTCAGTAAAAGCTGACAAGTTAGAATCTTTATTCAAAGAATTGGAACCAGCAATTAAAATTAGTGAAAACAATAAGCGAAGAATAGCTCGTCAGGTTATAGAGTATGGTAGATATAAGCCTATAATTATTCGAAATAAGTTAAACGAATTTGAAGTTTCTTGGTTTGCTTCCCATGCCTTTAAGTTTCCAGAATTAAAAATAAAGTCAAGATGGATAAGAGAATATCCTTATTGTTATGAAGTTTCTCATGTTGTTGGTTATATAGGTAGAATATCTGATAATGATTTTAGAATTTTAGATGATAGTAAAATAGCTAATTATCGTGGTAGTCAATTAATCGGGAAGAAAGGTATAGAAAAAACTTGGGAAACAACTTTGCATGGTTATACAGGTTTTAAAGAAGTAGAGGTAACAGCAGCAGGAAAACCTGTTCGTATTTTAAAGTCAGTAGATCCTATTCCAGGTAAAGATATTTTTCTTTCTATAGATATAGGATTACAAAAGACTATTTATAATGCTTTTGCCTCTAAAAAAGGAGCTGTTGTTGCAATAGATCCAAATACAGGGGAAATTTTGGCATTGGTTTCTGTGCCATCATTTGATCCAAATTTATTTATAGACGGTATAGATAAAAATAGCTGGGACTCACTTAATAACTCACATGATTATCCATTAATAAATAGGGCATTATATGGAACCTATCCAATAGGGTCTGTTTATAAGCCATTCGTAGCTTTGGCAGCTTTAGAGTTAGGAAAAAGAAGTTCTAATGATAAAATTATGGATCCAGGGTATTTTGAATGTGGTGGTCAGAAGTTTCGTAATCCAGGCAGTATTGCTCATGGTTTGGTCGATATGTATAAAGCTATAGTTGTTTCTTCAGATACATATTTTTATTCGCTTGGCCTAGATATAGGTGTTGATGAACTACACGATTTTATTAAACAGTTCGGTTTTGGTCAAAAATTAGATATAGATTTAGATGGTGAAAAACAAGGGATTCTACCATCAACTGAGTGGAAACGTAAAAAATATTCTAACAAAAAAATGCAAAAATGGTATTTAGGAGATACTATTTCTCTAATGGTTGGCCAGGGTTACAATTCATTTACTTTATTACAATTGGCACAGGGTCTTACTGTTTTAGCAAATAATGGATTATATAGAAAACCTCATTTAGTTTATAAAACTAAGTCACCTACTTTAGAAAATGAAGAAAGAATCTTTTATGAACCATTACATCAAGTGCCGTTAAATTATGATAATGTTAGTTTCATAAAATCTGCTATGAAAGATGTCATAAATTATGGTACAGCTAAAAATGCTTTCTTACGAGCTCCTTATTCTGTAGCAGGAAAAACAGGAACTGCTCAAGTATTTAGTTTGCGAGGTAGTAAATACAATGCTAAATTCATAGATGAGAAACTACGTGATCATGCCTTATTTATGGGGTTTGCTCCTTCAGATAATCCTAAGATTGCTGTAGCTATTATTGTTGAAAATGGTGGGTGGGGTTCAAAAGAAGCTGCCCCTATAGCTCGTAAAATTTTTGATTATTGGTTATTAAATAATAATTAGTGTTATCTGAAGATAGTATTTGCTTATATAGAAGGATAGAAGGGTTTTTATGAAATTTTCTTTTTACGATATTTTTCATAGATTCATCAATAGTATGGATTTTTTTATATTATTTATATATTTTGCTCTTTCTATTGTGGGTCTAGTTGCTTTGCGGTCAGCTGTGGGGTACTATGATTTGCGTTTTTCAGCTCAAATATATAATTGTATTATTGCATTTTCAGCAATGCTTTTTGTTTCTATGCTTCCTCCAGCATGGTTGAAAAATTTTTCATTGCCTTTTTACATATTTGGCGTATTTCTACTTTTGTGCGTAGAGTTTTTTGGAGAAACTACTAAGGGAGCAACTCGTTGGTTAAGTATAGGGTTTACGAGAATACAGCCTTCAGAAATGTTGAAAATTGCTGTACCTATGATGTTAGCATGGTATTTTGATAAAGTGCAAAATAATGATAGATTGCATAAAAGAGATTTTTTTATTGCATTTGTAATTTTGATGGTGCCATTTTCGCTTATTATTCTACAACCAGATTTAGGAACATCTTTGTTAGTATTAGCATCAGGCTTTTTTGTTATTTATTTTGCTGGATTATCATTCAGAATAATAGTTCCTATTGTAGTATTAGTTATTTCTTTAATATGTATATTGCTTTTTTATAAAGATTTTCTTTGTACTTCAGACGTTAGTTGGTTTTTTTTTCATGATTATCAAAAGAATAGAATTTGTACTTTATTAAACCCTTTGTCTGATCCTTTAGGAAATGGATTTCATACAATACAATCTATGATAGCTATTGGATCTGGAGGTTTATATGGAAAAGGTTATATGCAAGGTACCCAGTCACATTTGGATTTTATTCCAGAAAGGATGACTGATTTTATTTTTGCTGTATTTGCAGAAGAGTTTGGTTTATATGGTTGTGTTTTTTTGCTAATTATATATTTTTTATTAATTTTATTTGGTTTAAAAATATCTATGTCAGCAAAAACTTCATTTTCTAGATTATTATCAGCTTCTATATCAATGATGTTTTTTGTTTATGTATTTGTAAATATAGGAATGGTAACTGGAATATTACCTGTAGTAGGTGTTCCATTACCTTTTATGAGTTACGGTGGGTCAGCATTTTTAAATATAGGGATATCTTGTGGTCTTTTAATGAATATTAAAAATGAATCTAAAACAAAAGTACAAAGGATTTAATATCTTTATGTTTAAATCCTTTGTACTAGAAATAACTGATTTACAAAGTAACATTAAGTTTAGTTGCTAAGGACGATATGTTTTTCCAAATTGAATCTTCAAACTCTATAGATTCGTTATTATTAACTTTGCTATTGTATTCATACTCACCAGGATATTGAACTTTATCAATTCCAGGCTGTGGTGGACAAGAATGCAAGTAGTCTATATAAGCATTACTCTCTAAATCTTTCCAGTTATTGTTTTTATTTACAAGGTCAGGGTTAATAATTATGGCAAACATATTATTCATAGCAGCTCCTAGCCTTGGATTACCAGGCTGGATAGTACCACCATTTGTTAGGATACCTGCTAACAGTTCCGCAGTTAAACCTAATGCATATCCTTTATGTGCACCAAACGGCAATAATGCACCTGGTGGATTTGTGAACAAAACATTTGGATCATTGGTTGGTTTACCATTAGCATCTATCATACTTCCATTATCAGCTTTAAGTCCTTTAGTAGCTAAAACCCTAGCTTTATTAATAGCCATAGAACTGGTTGCCATATCAACTATGAAATAGGGGCGCCCATTTGGTAATGGTATTGCAAAACATAGTGGATTTGTAGTCATTCTAGCAGTAGCCCCTCCATAAGGAGCTACTGTAGGCTCACGATTAATGACATTAGTAAATGCTAGCAAAATCATTCCAGATGCTGCTGCTATTTCTCCATAATAGCCCATTCTTCCTAAATGATGGCAGTTATTAACTGTAACTATGCATTGACCATGTTTATTTGCACGGTCAATTGCTTGTTTTATAACAACTTTTCCAACATGTTGACCAAAGCCTTTATTCCCGTTAAAACCTAGAATAGCAGGTTGATCGTTAAAAAGTTCTGGCCTACCATCTGCTTTAATAAAGCCATTTGCTAAAACTTTCTGATAAGTTGGTAGGATAGACAAACCATGGCTTGTATATCCTACTTGATCGGAAGTAACTAAATGTTCAGAAACGTCAAATGCAATATCCACAGGTACTCCCTGTGCTATTAGTATTTTTTGACCAAAAGTAATAGCTTGTTGGATATCTAGTTTCATATTTTTAGCCTATAAAAGTCCTAACCAATGCCAGTAAGTAACACTAAATAGTAACATTAGAAGATACCCTACTATGGTTATAATTGTTCCTATAATTGCAAACTGCTTAACATTAAATGTTTCTGTAGCTAAACAAACCATGTTTTGAGGTGCATTTATTGGCAAAATAAATCCAAAACTTACAACAAACCCTAATAACATAGTTATGCCTACTCTGTTAAAGTCACCAGGCATTGTTGTTAAAACTGATATTATTATTGGTAACAAAGCTGATGCTAAGGCTGTAGCGCTAGCGAAACCAAGATGTATTATAATTAAGAATGCGGCTAAAATAGCAAAGATAGCGACAGGAGAGAATTGATCTATACCTGTATTTAAAACAACTTGTTTTCCTAACCATTGACCAGCTTCTGTGGTTAGTAGGGTTGTTCCTAAGCTTACACCTATACCAAATACTATTACTGTACCCCAAGGTATACGAGATTGTATATCTTTCCATGACATTACACCAAAACCAGGCATTATTAATAACACCAAACCTACATATGTTGTTGATGTAGTATCAAAATTATGCAAACTACCTTCGGTAGCCCAGAAAAACAGCAAAAATAGAGAAATTAGTAGCAAACGTTTTTGTGGAGAACTCATTGGACCAAGTTCTACAAGAGATTTCTCTACAGCTTCTTTTCCAAAGGTTATGCCATTAGGTTCTGGTGGTAACATTTTTAGAACTAATGCTATTAGGAATACTGACATAATTGCTGACCAAGGAGCTCCGGCCAAGAACCAATCAGACCAAGAAGGGGCTTCTCCCAGCATTTTACTCATAAATCCAGAGGTAAGTAGATTTTGTGCTGAGGCAGTTTTAATTCCTATATTCCATATGCCTGTTGCTTGTGCTACTACTATCATTATTCCAGCAGCTATGTTTGATCTTTTATTAATGCCGAAAGATGTTATTATGCCCATCATGATTGGTACAACAGCAGCACTTCTTGCAGTTGCACTAGGAACAGCTAAGCTAAGTATAATTGTAACTGCTATAGCTCCAATCATAATACGTTTAGTGCTGGTTCCAACTTTTGATAAAGTATATAAAGCTATTCTTTTATCAAGCCCTGTAAAAGTCATGGCTCCAGCAATAAATAGGGCTCCCCAAACTAATGCTAATGCGGAATTAGAAAACCCAGATAATGCAAAACCCATAGCTGTTGATGTTCCATATAGAACATCTGGATTCTTAACATTAGGGGCCGTTCCTATTAAGAAGGCCATTAAAACTGTAATCATTATTGCACTAGCTTCATATGAAACAGCTTCAGTAACCCAAACAATCACAGCAAAAGCCAATATTGCTAGCATACGATGTCCTGCTACCGGAAGATCTCCCGACAGAGGCATTAAAAGAACCCCAATAAGAGCAAAGACTCCCATCAATAATCCAATGGGAAGCTTAGATTTGCCCGCTGGGGAGGGAGGAATTGCTTTTGACTTAGTCATACTTACTCTCCAATACAGCTTAATTTAAGTTTAAAAAGAAAATCAACAATTAAAATACTAATTTTAATACTTCTGACAGAAATTTTTTAGATATTTTATTGATATTAATCAAAACAAGTTGATAAATATATATCTAAGAAATTTTATTTTACTAACATAATGCTAAGCAAATTTCATAAAATACTTATTTATGAAATCATGGTACCTACTCCTTGATCAGTTAATAATTCTAAAAGTAAACAATGATGTACTCTGCCGTCTACTATATGAACGGAATTAACTCCGTTTTTTGTTGCTTCTAGTGCAGATGATATTTTCGGCATCATTCCGCCAGAAATTGTGCCATCATTGAACAAACGTTCAATTTCTATCTCTGTAAGATTTCTTAACAGTTTTCCATTTTTATCTAGAACGCCACTTGTATTAGTCATCATAATTAATTTTTCAGCTTTTAATGTTTCTGCAAGTTTGCCAGCAACAAGATCAGCATTAATATTATAAGCAGTTCCATCTTCTCCATAACCAATGGGTGATATTACTGGAATAAACTGATCATTTTGTAATGCTTTTACAACTGAGGTGTCAATTTTATCAACTTCTCCAACAAATCCTAGATCTAGAAATTTACTGACATCTTCTTTACTAGGAATAAGTTTTTTTCTTGCTTGAATTAATGTTCCATCTTTACCTGTTAATCCTACAGCTTTACCACCAAACTCATTAATCATCATTACAATATCTTGTTGAACTTGACCACCAAGCACCCATTCAACAACTTCCATTGTTTCAGAATCTGTAACCCTCATCCCTTCTATAAAAGAACCTTTTTTGCCTATTTTAAGAAGAGCATTATCAATTTGAGGTCCGCCACCATGTACTAAGACTGGTTTTAATCCTACTAGTTTTAGAAGCACTAGATCGTTTGCTACGCTTCTTTGTAGATTACTATCAGTCATTGCATTGCCGCCATATTTAATTACTATGGTTTTTCCATGGAATTTTCTAATATATGGTAGCGCTTCAGAGAGAATACAGGCTTTTATTTCTGAGGAAATTTTGTGCATGTTATTATAGATATCATTCATAATAAAAAGATATAAGTATTTAATAAATCAATTTGTTTAATGGAAATTTATGACTTATCTAAGATACTTGCATAATCATAAAATATTTTTCTGTTTAGGAATTTAATTCTCCATATCATGTTTATTATAAACTAATATTAACATTAATCACCTTGGATATTAAATATTATATTGAATGTTTTCAAAGACGGAGGGATTTTTGTTAAGGATTATTTATTTTTATTATCTATATATTCGAATAATTTGATAACATGCTCTACTCCATTAGTATTAGCTGCTATGCGAGCTGCTTTTTCTCCTTCAAGTCTAGTAACTCTTCCCATAAGGAATACTCTTTTTTGATCAGCAATAATATTTATTGTAGCAGATGGCACATCCTTGTTTCTTAATAAAGATGCTTTGATTTTTGAAGCTAAGAATCTTTCTTTTGATCTTTCAAAAGAATTGGTAGGTTTTCTAACCTGCAATTGATTAATTATCATAATATCATTGCTAATTGAAGAAGATTTTTTGCCTACAAGTGCGATGTCTGACGATTTTTCTACATATCCTGTAATCAATACCATTTTATTATAGGATTTTACATTTATCGCAAATTTTTGAGAGTTATTGTTTTTTAAGGCTTTATTAATAGCATTGTTTATTTTTATTTCTAAAGCACAATCCTCAATTTGAGTAAGCATATTTCTTCTATCACTGACTAATGATATAGTTGTTAATGTTGTTCCTCCTATAATAACTGGCATCAATGAACATGCTGATAATGATGATGCTATAATTAAAGTTAAAAATAGTTTAAAACAATGTTTTATAAGTCTGTTTTGGTTTGATATCATTTTGTAATTTTCATATATGTAATTTCTATTAAAACTTATTTAGTCATAAATCTTTTCAAATTGATTATAACTAATAATTCTTTAATTATAGTTTTGTTTGAATATTTATATGAAATTTATTGTTTTATGTTTTCATAATATATAGTCTAAGTTTATGTTAAGTGAAAAAAAATATTCTGATGTTTATGTAAGTAAGATAGTTAATTCTTTAGATAATATTAGTTTACAAAGCTGGCCACGATCTGTTTTATACATAGTAGCAACTCCCATTGGTAATCTCGGTGATATTACTTTGAGAGCTTTATTTTGTTTGAATATTATGGATTTGATAGCTGTTGAAGACACTAGAGTAAGTAATATTTTATTTAATTTTTATGGGATAAAAAAAACATTGATTTCTGCACATAAATATAGTGAGAAAGAAGTTGCGGTTAAAATTTGTAAAGAATTATCATCAGGTAATAGGGTAGCTTTAGTATCTGATGCAGGATCTCCAGTAATCAGTGATCCTGGTTCAACAGTTATAGAATTTGTTAGAAATCAAGGTTATAAGGTTGTGCCTATTCCCGGGGCTAGTGCGGTGACAACAGCCTTAATGGGTGCTGGAATAACAAACTATGAGAACCCTGGTTATTTTTTTGCTGGATTCATCCCAACTAAACGTATTCAGAGATTGAGCTTTTTTAAAAAAAATAAGAATCTAAACATTCCTTTGGTAATGTTTGATTCTCCTCATAGGATAGTTAGTAGTTTAAATGATCTGCTTGATATCTTCGGTCCATTAAGACTTGTAACAATAGCGAGAGAGTTAACAAAAAAATTTGAAGAAATTTCCACTTTTCAGTTGCAGCATTATCTTGAGAAATTTGCAACAAAATACGACAATAAAGGAGAATTTGTTGTAATAATTCATTCGAGCCAAGATCATAATAATAATGACGAATTAATTGGTAGCTTCGATGATGATATCTTGTCTTTAATCTCAGATGGATTATCTTTGAGTGACATAATTAAGGTGATAGCCAAAACAACAGGTGTTTCTAAAAGTAAACTTTATGAACATTCTATAAAATTAGTTTCAAAAAATGTATAAGTTTTATAAAGATGACTTTACTCCTTTGGGGCCCATAAGAATAGTTTCTTCTGAAAACAGTATTGTTGGAGCTTATTTTTTAGATTCAAAATCTGAAAAGATTAAAGATCATTCTATGATAAGAATACAAGAAGATAATTTATTAGATCATGCTATTTTAGAATTGAAACAATGGTTTTTAGGTGATAGAACTAGCTTTAGTGTGCCGTTGAAGCCGTATGGAACTTCTTTTCAGAACAAGGTATGGGAATCTTTAAGTACTATACCTTTTGGTATGTCTGTAAGTTATGGTGATATAGCTAGAAATATAGGGATTAATCAAGCATATAGAGCAGTAGGTACAGCGATTTCTAAAAATCCAATCGTGATATTCATTCCTTGTCATCGTGTTATTGGGAAGAATAATCAATTGAAAGGTTTTGCACAAGGACTATGGCGAAAAAAGGTTCTATTATATAGAGAGAATTTTATATCATATGCATATTGCAGAAAAAAATATGAAGTTTGATATTATTAATTAAGATTTAATTATATATCAATTATTATTCAATATTGCTATAGCTTGTCTATTTATAAAATCATTTAGAGTGTCTATTCCCCTCATTTTGAGTATCATATCTCTAACTGCTGCTTCTACAATTACAGCTAAGTTACGTCCAGCTGCAACCTGTATCATAACTTTTCTTATAGGGACTCCTAAAACATCTTGTGTTATATTATTTTGAAGAGGTAGCCTTTCATAGTTATCATTCGCAACAGTTCTTAGCAAGTGTACTATAAGCTTAAGACGCATTTTTCTTCGAACAGCGATTTCTCCGAATATAGTCTTTATATCAAGCAATCCTAAACCTCTAACTTCCAATAGATTTTGCAAAAGTGAGGGACATCTTCCTTCTATAAAATTTGGTGCAATTTGAAATAACTCTACAGCATCATCTGCAATTAAGCCATGACCTCTTGAAATTAATTCAAGGGCAAGTTCACTTTTTCCGAGACCTGATTCTCCTATAACTAACACTCCTATTCCAAACACATCCAAGAATACACCATGTATTATCTCAGTTGGTGCTAGTTTTTTGTCTATATAAGATCGCAATAAGTCTATTAATTGAGCAGTATCAGTTTTAGTAGATAACAATGGTATTTTATAATAGGAGCATTTTTCTATTAGGTCATTTGGTATTGGCAAATTGTTTGCTATTAATATTGCAGAAACATTCCCAGTGGCTAATTCCTCAATGATATATAGTCTTCTGTTTACATCTAGTCGAGTATAATACTCAAGTTCTTCATTTCCTAATACTTGGATTCTAGAAGGATGAATTAAGTTTAAATGTCCTATGAGGCTTGTTGCTGAAGCCTTGTCCCCATATGATATATATTTTTTTTCATATTCTTGTCCAGTTATCCATTGGAATCCAATCTCTTCATTATTTTCAGTTATTATTTCTTTTAGTGTAAGCATTGTCATATTCTTAATAGTTTTTAAAAAAATTATGATTTTTTTGCAAAGAATGGAAATAGATATATTTTCCCTTCGATTGTTTTAGTGATTGCTTGCTTTTGATTAACAAGGAAATTGATTTTGAAGGCCCTATGAAGAAATCAAAGGATATATAAAAATATAAGATGGTTATGATAACATAAGTTATATATTGCATTGATATTTGTGTAGCTGTTTTTCTTATGTAAATACTGAGTAAGAATTGGTGACTTTAGTAATTCTATTGTTTTTTGAAAGCATTCTGGCTATTTTAAGTGATTTTTTTGTTGTTTGTTGAGGAGTTTAATATTTTTAATTGGTAGTATTATGTCAAACATATATCCTATATTCTCTGTAGAAGTTAAAAGATAAATTATTTTTTGTTTTATTTAATTTGTATATTTAGTTTGTTTTTTCTCTCTTTATATATACTTGTGTTGATGATTCAATATACTAATTAGTTTAATAAATGGGCAAACTTGTCGATGTTATAATTGGAAATTATTTCCTAGGTATACTTTTATTACAGAGTGATTTGTTACTATTTCCGATGGGCTACCGCTAGTTACAACTTTCCCGTTGTTAATGATATAGGCTCTGTTGCAAATTTTCAGTGTCTCTCTTACATTATGGTCTGTGATTAATACTCCTACGCCACGGTTTTTTAGAAAAGTTATAATTTGTTGTATCTCGATAATAGACACAGGGTCAACTCCAGCAAATGGTTCATCTAAAAGTAAGAATTTTGGATTTGTTGCTAATGCTCTTGCTATTTCTACACGTCTTCTTTCTCCTCCAGACAGAGAGAGAGCCATCGCTTTACGTAATCTAGTTATTTGCAATTCTTCTAGTAATAAATCTGTATGGTGATTAATCTCATTCTTAGATAAGCTCTTATTGCTAGATATTTCTAATATAGCTTTGATATTTTGTTCTACATTAAGGTTTCTAAATATTGAAGCTTCTTGTGGTAAATAAGATAAACCCATTCTAGATCTTTTATGTATTGGAAAATTTGTTATATTAGTAGAATCAATTTCAATTAAGCCTGAATCTACTGGTACTAGTCCTAGAATCATATAGAAAATTGTTGTCTTACCTGATCCATTAGGACCTAGTAAGCCTACAATTTCATTACTGCTTATTTCTAAAGAGATGTCATTAACCGAAATTCTTTCATTATAAATTTTCTTTAGTTTAGATGCCTTTAGAGTTCTTATTTTTCTACTATCATCATTTTTCATATGTTGGATTTTTCATAATACTGGGTTAAGAATAGTAGCTAGTATTCAATAAAATTCATTATTTACTTTACAATATTTATCTCTTTATTCGTCGCGATATGCAGATCTAGATAAATTATTTTTACTTTGCCGCTTAGATATAGTGTATTTGTAACATTGTTATATTTAAGATCACTACATATTCCATTTATTAGATCATATCCTAGTTGATTTGATAAATAGAAAGCAACGCTGTTTAATGACCTTGCCTCATAAACTTGACTAATGTCATCAAGAAAAATTTCATCTGCTGTAATCTTAAATAGATTATTAGATAGGGTGGCATCTTTGCAAAATTTGTATAATTTCTTATTTTTATCATAATAAAAACTACTGGCCGCTATTATTGTTTCATTAATTTGCCATTCATTTTTTATTGTTATATTTGCAGCCATGGCAGCATTTATTAGTATATAAACAATGCTAGTTATTGATAAAAAAATAGAACAATACTTGATTCTAGTAACGTTCCAATCGGACATTTTAAGATCTTTTTGAAATATTAATATTAGGTTTTATAGCTTCAATATCTTTGTTATTTATCTGTGTAATACTATCTCCTGTTAATACTTTTTTGATATGTCCTTCAGAATCAGTTTTTATGATTTTAAAGTTTGTGCCTACAGCTTTTTGTTTGCAGTTTTTTTCTTCTGTTTCTATACGGTTGTATTCAGAGAGCAGAGACCAACTGATTAGTAATAATATAATCATTAATGTTCTTGTTGCTGCCATGTTTAAACCATCATTTGTGATTTTATAGAGTTTTACATATTTAGTAGTTTTCTTTTTATAGCTAAGTCAGATATTTTATCAAAGATTTATCATCATTAATATGTTCAGCATTTAATTTTTTTAGAAGAAATAGTTCTATCTGGTTTTTTATTGAACTTTTATTATTGTATTTGATGACCTGAAATTATTTTATTTATGGTAATTTAATTTGCATTGTAAATAACCATTGACAACAATGGTCTGTTGTTTATTTATCTTTTATTTAAAATATATAATTTTTTTGATTAATTTAAAAAATCAAATCCTTAGCTACTATATTAAATTGTATGGATATTATCAGCATTTCTCTTGATTTGATACAGCGACTACTTTGTCCTTTAGTAGTTATTCAAGTTTTTATGTGATTTAGTGAAATTTGTTATGGCTTATCTAATTTATTTTTGTATTTAAATATGAAGTTTTATTCTAATATATTGTCATAAGACAACATAATATTATTAGTCTTTTGCAAGGTGAGCTATAATATTACGGTTTTAAAGTGAATTGTTTTTATTTTGTTAAATAATTTGTTTTTAAGACAAGGTTTTAGCAAACTTGCTATTTTTATCTAAATCTATTTGCTTATCTTTGTATTAAGGGGCGATTTAATGTTTGATATTGATGTAGTTGACCTGTCTAGATTTCAATTCGCTGCCACGGCTTTTTATCATTTTATCTTTGTCCCTTTAACATTGGGGTTGTCGGTATTAGTAGCAATAATGGAAAGCGTCTATGTAATCACAGGTAAAGAAGTATGGAAGCGAATAACGATGTTCTGGGGGACATTATTTGGTATAAATTTTGCTCTTGGTGTTGCGACTGGTGTGGTGATGGAGTTTCAGTTCGGCATGAACTGGTCGTATTATAGTCACTATGTTGGTGACATTTTTGGAGCTCCCCTTGCTATCGAAGGTTTAATGGCTTTTTTCTTAGAAGCAACTTTTGTAGGATTATTTTTCTTTGGATGGAATCGTTTATCAAAAATTAGTCATTTGATAGCAACCTGGTTAGTTGCTATAGGTTCAAATCTTTCAGCTTTATGGATTTTAATTGCTAATGCTTGGATGCAAAATCCAGTTGGTGCTGTTTTTAATCCAGATACTATGCGTATGGAAATGACAGATTTTGCTGCGGTTCTTCTTAATCCTGTTGCTCAGTCAAAATTTGTGCATACTGTTAGCGCTGGTTATATAACTGGTGCAGTATTTGTTTTTGCTATTAGTGCATGGTATTTATTACAAAATAAATATACTGATATCGCTAAGCGATCTATTGCTGTTGCTGTAGCATTTGGTTTTTGTGGTTCTATATCAGCAGTTATATTAGGTGATGAGAGCGGTTATTTAGCTAGTGATCATCAGAAAATGAAGCTTGCTACTATTGAGTCTATGTGGGAAACTGAGCCTGCTCCAGCTGGTTTTAATTTATTGGCATGGCCTAATGCAGAAAAAAAGAAGAATGACTTTGAGATCAAGATCCCATACTTGATGGGTATAATAGCAACTCGCTCGTTAGATGAAAAATTAATTGGTATTAATGATTTGGTAGAGTTAGCTAAGATTAGAATAAAAAATGGTCTTCTTGCGTATAATTCACTTGAAAAAATTAGATCTAATCCTCAAGATGATGAAGCTAGGAAAATATTTGATGCTCATTGGAATGATCTTGGATATAGTCTTTTGCTAAAGCGTTATAAATCAGATTTTAATAATATAACAGACGAAGATATCGATAAAGCTGCCTCTTATGTAATTCCTGGTGGTATAACTTATTTATTCTATGCCTTTAGAATTATGGTGTTGTTAGGTTTTTATTTCATAGTTTTATTCTCAGTATCTTTATGGCTATCATGGAAGAACAAACTTTGTAAATCTAAATTTCTTTTGAAATTAGCATTATTTACTTTACCTCTTCCTTGGGTCGCAATAGACTGTGGTTGGTTAGTTGCAGAGTATGGTAGGCAGCCATGGGTTATTGAAGGAGTTCTTCCTACTTGTTATGCCGCTTCTGGTTTGACTATTTTAGACCTTTCAATTAGCTTGGCAATATTTTTATTAATATATACAGTTTTATTTATATTGGGTTTTAAAGTTATGTTGAATGCTATTAGAAAAGGGCCGGTATTAGCAGATGATGTTTCTATTTCTGAAATAACTTCTCGATAAAATAAACAGAATGAAATTCAATAATTAAAGAGAGATTGTTATGGAATCTATCATGTTTTTAGATTATGCGACTTTGCGGGTAATTTGGTGGGTGCTATTGGGAGTTTTGCTAATTGGCTTTGCGTTAACTGATGGTTTTGACCTTGGGATTGTCGCTATACTTCCTTTAGTAGCAAAGAGTGATAATGAACGAAGAGTTGTCATAAATGTAGTCGGGCCAATATGGGAAGGCAATCAAGTCTGGCTTATAACTGCAGGAGGTGCTATTTTTGCTGCTTGGCCATTAATATATGCAGCTTCTTTTTCTGGTTTTTATTTGGCTATGCTCTTGCTATTAGTAGCTTTAATAATAAGACCTGTTGCTTTCAAGTATCGAAGTAAAATAGAATCTCCATCTTGGAGAAATTCATGGGACATGGCATTATCATTTACTGGATTAGTTTCCTCACTTGTGTTTGGGGTGGCTGTTGGTAATGTTATATTAGGAGTTCCACTAGGTTTTGATCAAGCTACTTTGCGTGTTATTTATGAAGGTTCCTTTTTGCAGTTATTTAGTCCTTTTGCATTGTTGGCTGGTCTTTTGAGTGTGTCTATGTTAGTAACACATGGAGCAGCTTTTTTATCAATTAAAACTGATGGTGTTATTCAGGATCGAGCCTGGAAATTCGGAGTTATTTTTGCTTTGTTGACAGCTTTGCTTTTTATAGCAGGTGGTTTTTGGGTAAAGAGCTTGGACGGTCAAGTTATAGTGAATAATATAGATTATAATGCTGCTTCGAATCCTTTGTTGAAGATAGTAGAAGTTAAGAAAGGAGCATGGTTGCTTAACTATGATAAGTTTCCTGCTGTATGGCTAGTTCCTATTTTAGGAATTATTGGTTCTTTGTTATCTATTATGGGTTTCCTAAGTAAGAGTTACAGGGTAGCTTTCTTTGGTTCTACTTGTGCAATAATAGGTATTATAGTGACTGTTGGGATTTCCTTATTTCCTTTCTTATTGCCATCGTCTTTAGGTGATTGTAGAGGAGGTTTAACCTTATGGGATGCTTCTTCAAGTTGCTTAACTTTGTGGATTATGTTGTTAGTAGCAATATTCTTATTGCCAATTGTATTATTGTACACAGCTTGGGTATATAGGGTTATGAGAGGAGTTGTTACAGAAACTTCTGTTAATGAAACACCAAATTCTTATTAATAATATTTCGGAGAGTTTTATGTGGTATTTTTCATGGATAATTGGCCTATGTTTTGCTGCTTCTCTTAGCATAATTAGTGCTGTTTTATTTGAATATCAAAATAAAGCGGAAGATAATTAAACATTATAATTATGATTTTTTTCTGTGGAAATAAAAAATAAATTGCCGAAAGAGATAGCCAAGGCCCTAGGGTCTTGGCTTAGAGGGTTAGTCAGATTCACGCCTCTTCCAATGTTTGTTGCTATATTAGCACCGTTGGTAAGTGGCGTTTTTTTGATTTTGCAATTATGGTTCTTTTCTGAAATAGTATCAGGTATCGTTATAGAGCATTTGACAATTTCAGATTTGTATAAACAAATATTTGTTTTTATATTTTTGTATTTATTAAGATATACTGCTATTTATTTAGGCGACATGGCCGGTATATTTGCGTCAGAAAACATTAAATATCATATAAGACAATTATTATTTTATCGCATATGGAGCCAGGGTCCACAATGGTCTAAGGCCAAAATTTCAGGCGAAATTGCTGCTAGTATAATTGATCAGGTAGAAGTTTTAGATGGTTTCTTTTCTAAGTATGTTCCAGTTGTAATAAATGCTGTTGTTACTCCTATAGCATTTTCTATTTTTATTATATTCTTTGATAGAATAATTGGGATATTATTATTGGTTACTATTCCTTTAATACCGTTATTTATGGCTCTAATTGGATTTGGAGCAGAAGAAGCAAGTAAAAAACATTTGAAATCTTTTGCTAGATTATCAGGTTTTTTTGCTGACAGAGTAAGAGGTTTAGATACTCTTAAAATGTATGGCAGGGAAGAATCAGAATTAACCTATTTGAAGGAGGTTTGTGATTCTTTAAGATATAGTACATTGGATGTTTTAAAGATTGCATTTATTTCATCTGCTGCATTGGAGTTTTTTGCATCTCTTGGTGTTGCTAGTGTTGCTTTATATATAGGATTGAACTTTTTAGGTTTCCTCAATAGTAATAATATACTTGTATTACAAATAGGTTTATTTTTTTGTTAATGGCTCCGGAAATATATTTTCCATTAAGGCAAATGGCTTTACATTATCATGATAGAGCTGCTGCTCGTGCTGCATCAGATAATATTAGGAATATATTTGATGGCCTGCCTAATTTAGATCCAAATAGAAATATTATTGATGAAATATCAACTGATAAAAGTTTTTCTGAAGAGCTGAATAATGTTTCAATCAAGTTAAGTATTAGGAACCTAGATTTATATTATGAAGGCAACTCTAATTCTGTATTAAAAAATATTAATTTAGATATATTACCAGGACAACATGTTTGTTTGTTAGGTCCTAGTGGAGTTGGGAAAACCTCTTTGTTGGAAGCTATAGTTGGACTTAGAGATTATTCTGGTAATATTGATTTAAACAATACTGATTCGAAATTATGGCCGAAGAAATGCTTGCGTATGCAAACATGTTTAATTGGGCAAAATCCATATATATTTGAAGGTACTATTGCTGAAAATATAATGGTTGGTAATCCATATGCGACAAATAATGACTTATTAGAAGCAGCAAGGAAATCCTTAGTATTGGATTTTGCAAATAATTTAAAAGATGGTTTGGATACGATGCTAGGCAAAAATGGCAGAGGATTATCAAGAGGGCAAATCCAGAGAATATCAATTGCAAGATTATTTTTAAGAAGACCGGCTCTTATATTATTAGATGAGCCAACTGCACATCTAGATGCAGTAACAGAGCTTCTCTTAATAGAAGAGATTATTTCGTTCTCTCAAAACAAAACTCTTTTTGTTGTTACTCATTCAAAACAAGTTTCTGAAAAATTTTCTATTAGGTGGTTTTTAGAAAAAAATTTAATTAGAAATATATGAAATTATTATTAAATACTTTATGGATTTTTTTTAAGAATAGAAAACTTAATTTGCTATGTTCATTGCTTTTTTTATTCATAACTATTTTGTCTGGGATTTTTTTATTATATGTTTCTGGGTGGCTTCTAACGGCATCTGCTTTAGTTGTATCTAGTATGTATTTTAACCTATTTGTTCCATCTGCTTTGATTAGATTTTTTTCTATTATAAAGGTAATAGCAAGATATATTGAGAAAATAACAGGTCATAATGCTATATTACATCTCTTATCAGATATTCGTGTAAAGCTATTTGAATCACTAATTAGATTTACTCCAAAAGATCTAGCAAAATATCGGAATGGAGATTTAGTTTCTAGAATGACTAATGATATAGATACATTGGACACTGTATTTCTTTTGTTTTTAGAACCAATGATTATAGCCTTAGTACTAAGTATTTGTTTTATTATCTTTTTGTTACAATTTATGCCTATAGGTGTATTTGTTGTTTTACCTTTTATAGTTTTAACAATCTTTATTATTCCTTACATAGTAATTATTTTTTCTAAAAAATTAGGTTTGAATAATCAAAAATTTTCAGCTGAAATTAGAGAATCAATTTTAGAATCAATGAGATCTCATTCTGATATTGTTATATTTGATATGTTTAAACAAAGACAGTATGATTTTGATAAATTATGTAAGAATCTATCTTCAAACAAAAAAAAATATTCTATTATTTCAAGTACAGCTATTTATTTAAATAATTTGCTAGCAGGCTTATTGATAGTTGGGATGTTATTTGTAACTTTTTGCTATATTGATGACAAGGTAATTGATTTTCCTGTTTTTGTAGGGATTTTGCTAAGTGTTTTTGGTTTCTTAGAAATATTTAATTCTATTATTAGGGGATCTACTAAATTGGGGACTGCAATTAGTAGTGCAGATAGAGTCGATATGATTTTGAGTAGCGAAGTTAGTATATCTGATCAAATTAGTCCCAAAAAATTACCTTTACAAGGCATTTTATCGGTAGAAAATCTTAGTTTTAGTTATCACAGTGATAGGACATTAAGTTTTAGTGATTATGTTTTAAAAGATTTAAGTTTTGACTTAAGTATTGGAGAAAAAATTGCTATTGTTGGTCCAAGTGGCTCTGGTAAATCGACTTTATTAAGCTTGTTAATTAGATTGGAAGATCCAACTATTGGATCAATAAGTTTTGGTGGTTGTAATATTAAGGAAAGTTCTCAGTCAGAATTGCATAAAAGAATTTTATTGCTTAGCCAAGATTCCCCAGTTTTCATGGGTAGTATTAGAAGCAATCTTATTATAGGTAATTCATTAGCTAGTGAAGAAGAGTTATGGCAGGTCCTTACTCATGTGCAATTAAATAGTTTTGTAAATTCATTACCATATGGGTTGGATACTTGGATAGGAGAATATGGCTCTAATTTATCAGTAGGCCAAGCAAGAAGATTATGTTTAGCAAGGGCTTTATTGTCAAAATCTTCTATATTAATTTTGGATGAGCCAACAGCTGGTCTTGACTATAAGCTAGAGCAAGATTTTTTCAGAGATCTAAAAAATATAAATAAATTCTATGAGAGAAGTATTATTTTAGTGACACATGCTGAAATACCAGATGGTATATTTCACAACATATATAGATTGAATATGGGTAAGTTAGTTAATAAAGATTGATGAGTC
This sequence comes from Candidatus Kinetoplastibacterium crithidii (ex Angomonas deanei ATCC 30255), assembly GCF_000319225.1. Lineage (NCBI taxonomy): Bacteria > Pseudomonadati > Pseudomonadota > Betaproteobacteria > Candidatus Kinetoplastidibacterium > Candidatus Kinetoplastidibacterium crithidiae. The sequence goes on along the minus strand of NC_019815.1, from coordinate 530,718 downwards.
TTTGGCTATTATTGAAAATATTTTTTCAAAGACTCAATCAAACAATTTTTTATAAAAAAATCTTGTATGCAGGATTATTATTCTCATCCCAGTAAGGGTAAGATAACTTCTTTAGAAAGTTCTCAAATATTTCTTTATCAGAATCTGGAACTTGAATCCCTACAAGGATTCTTCCATAATCTGCACCATGATTTCTATAATGAAATAAACTGATATTCCATTCAGGATTTGTGGTATTAAGAAAGTTTATAAGAGCTCCTGGGCGTTCAGGAAATTCAAATCTATATAAAAGTTCATTGCTACTTAAATTAGAACGGCCTCCTACCATATATCTTAGGTGTGCTTTGGCTAATTCGTCTGAACTTAGGTCCATTACTTTAAAACCATTATTTTTAAAAGTATTTTCTAGTTCATTTTTTTCTTCTAGAGAAGATATTCCTATTCCGACAAAAATATGGGCATTTGTTTCATCTGATATTCTATAATTGAATTCTGTAATATTTTTTTTGCCTAATAGTTCACAGAATTTTTTAAAGCTTCCTCTTTTTTCTGGTATTGTGACAGCAAAAACTGCTTCTTTCATTTCTCCTACATCTGCTCTTTCTGCAACAAATCTCAACCTATCAAAATTAATGTTTGCACCACAAGATATAGCTATTAAGTTTTTACCTGATATTTTCTTTTCGGATGCATATTTCTTTGCAGCAGCAATTGCCATTGCTCCAGCCGGTTCTAGTACTGTACGTGTTTCTTGGAATACATCTTTTATAGCAGCACATATAGAATCTGTATTAACTATAATAAAATCGTCAACATATTTTTGTACTAATCTAAAAGTTTCTTTTCCAACTAGTTTTACTGCTGTTCCATCAGAGAACAGACCAACATCTTTTAATTCAATTCTTTGACCAGCTTTAACACTTTGATACATAGCGTTTGAATCTTCTGTCTGTACTCCTATTATTTTTATTTCAGGACGTAATTGTTTAACATAAGCAGCAACTCCAGAAATCAAGCCACCACCACCTACAGCTAAGAATATAGCTTCTATAGGCTTAGTATGTTGATTTAGGATTTCCATCCCAATAGTTCCTTGGCCAGCAATTACATCTGGATCATCAAATGGATGTACAAATGTTAATTTTTCTTCTTTTTCTAATAAGACAGCATGGTTATAGGAGTCTGTATAGCTTTCTCCTACAAGAACAACTTCTCCTCCTAATCTTTTTACCGCATCTATTTTCAATTGAGGGCTAGTTGTTGGCATTACTATAACAGCACGACATCCCATTTTTTTTGCAGATAAAGCAACTCCTTGTGCATGGTTTCCAGCTGATGCTGCTATAACTCCACGCTTAATGGCTTCAGGAGATAAATTAGCCATTTTATTATAAGCCCCTCTCAGTTTAAAGCTAAACACTGGTTGGGTATCTTCACGTTTTATGAAAATATTATTTGAAATACGATTGCTAAGTAAAGGCATAGCCTCTAATGGTGTTTCGCGAGCAACATCATACACTTTTGCTGTTAGTATGCGTTTTAAATAATCTGTAGACATATTTGTAGAATATAAAAAGTTAAAATTAAAAATACTTATCCAAGATAATACAATAACAATTTATTTCATTTTAACAAAATATTAAATTATTATATTTTATATTTATCTATGTCCGAAAAGAATAGATCCTAATCTTATCTCTGTAGACCCTTCTTCAATGGCTATTTCAAAATCTTTACTCATGCCCATAGAAAGATTGTCCATGTTTACTGATTCTATATTATGCTTCGAAACCTTATCTCTTAATTTTCTAATTGTTCGAAAACATGATCTGATCTTATCTTTGTCTTCAGTTAATTCAGCAACTGTCATGAGACCTGAGATTTTTATTCTTGGAAAATTATCAGATACCTTTTGAAGGAATGTTAATAAATCATCTGGGTATATACCATGTTTGCTGGGTTCTGGGGACGTTTTAATTTGGACCAATGCTTTTATTGTTCTGTTGTTTTTTTGAAGCTGATGATCAATGGATTTTGCTAATTCAAGTCTATCCAAAGATTGTATTTCTCCTATACAATTTATTATTGAATTTACTTTATTAAGTTGTAGATTACCTATCATGACCCATTCAATATTATGTTCTAATAGGTCATAGTATTTAGTTTTTATTTCTTGGGCTCTATTTTCTCCAAATCTTTTCATTTTGAGAATTTTTAGAGTTTCTGCGATAACTTCGGAATTAAAAGTCTTACTAACTGGTAAAATAGAAATTTGTTTACCGTATCCAATTCTTTGACATGTTTTTGTTATTCTCTCATTAATTGACTCTAATCTTTCTTGTAGGAATTTGTCGTTATTCATAGTATGTAGAAAAAAGTAACAAAATAAAAAATAATCGCCTATTATTGACTAGTAAGCAGATTTTACTGATTATAATATCAGAAGACAGTGTTTTAATTATTAATTTTTAAATCAATGATATTACTTCCTATTCTTAAATACCCAGATGAGCGCTTACGTATAGTGGCAGATCAGATTACATGTTTTAATGAGCAAATAGCTAAAATTGTTGAAGATATGGCATATACTATGTACCATTCTAATGGCATAGGTTTGGCTGCAACACAAGTTGATATTCATAAAAGAATTATTGTTATAGATATTTCAGAAGAGCGTAATAATTTGATGGTATTGATTAATCCAGAAATAGTTACTTTTAGTGATACAAAAGAACTATCAGAAGAAGGGTGTTTGTCTGTTTTTGATACTTATGAAAAAGTCCAAAGGTTTTGTAGTATAACTTGTAAAGCGTATGACCAATATGGTGTTGCAAAAACGATTGATGCTTATGGTTTATTGTCAAGATGTATACAACATGAAATAGATCATTTAAATGGTAGAATTTTTATAGATTATTTATCTTCTCTTAAAAGAGATCGTATTTCTAGTAGAATAAAAAAACTTAATAAATTAAAAAAATAAAACCTCTTAAAATAGTTTAGTAAATATGCGTATAATTTTCGCTGGTACTTCAGATTTTGCTAGATTTCATTTGGCACATCTGCTGTCATTAGGTTATGACATTACTTCAGTTTTTACACAACCAGATCGACCATCTGGTAGAGGGATGCATTTGTCAAGTAGCCCGGTAAAAAAACTTGCTTTAGAAGCTGGTTTAAAGGTTTTTCAACCTTCTAATTTAAATCAGGAATGTTTGTCTGATGATATTAGAGATTTTTTAACCAAAGAAGTTCCAGATATTGTTATTGTAGTGGCATATGGTTTGATTTTGCCTTCTTGGCTCCTGAAATTACCTAAATTAGGATGTATTAATGTTCATGCTAGTTTATTACCTAGATGGAGAGGTGCTGCTCCTATACAAAGAGCTATTGAATATGGAGATAAATATAGTGGCATCACAATTATAAAAATGGATTCTGGTTTAGACACAGGTTGTATATTATTACAGTCTATAGTTCCTATTTCGGATGATTTCTGTTCTAAAGATCTTGAGGCAAGATTGGCTTCTGAAGGTGTTAATTCTCTTGTTCATGTTATTAAAAATATTAATGAATTGCCTGTTAATCCCCAATCAGAAGATGGAGTTTCTTATGCTAAAAAGATCGAAAAATCAGAATCAATATTAAACTTCTCAAATGATGCTTTGTCTTTGGAAAGAAAGATAAGAGCTTTTAATCCATTTCCAGGAGTTATAATTAGATTGCCATCTTTTGATAAACCAATAAAAGTATGGCAAGCCTTAGCTATTAATTCTAGTTTCGAAGGGCCGTCAGGAGTAATTACAGACATTAGTGTTAATCAAGGTATAGATATATCGACAGGGAAAGGTATTTTGCGTTTAAAAGAAGTTCAGAAATCAGGTTGTAATAAATGTAGTGCATCCGATTTTATTAGGGGTCATAAGGATAGATTATTATTAGGTATGAAAGTTATAGATTTCGAATATTCAAAATAATTGATTACATATATGGAACCTATATATAAATTTCATTTTAAAAGAGATACGTTATCTTCTCAGATGTATATATCTTCTTGTGCTTTAGATGAGGTGTTAAATGGTCGTTCAATTAACTTCTTTTTAGATAGTCTGGACCATGCTATTAGGCCGTCAGTACAGTCTTTAACTTTTCATGCTCTTAGACATTTAGGTTGGGCTGACTTTGTTGGCAACCATTTAGTCAAATCTTATCCAAATAGTCTTTTTCGATCTTTGTTTTTGCTGTCATTAACTTTATTAAAATTCTCGTCAACTTGTAGCAAAAACTTAGATTTGCAAGTTCCAGTTTATACGGACTTCACTATAGTAAATGAAAGTGTTAAAGTAGCTAATTCTATTTCCTTCCTTAGACCATATAAAGGTTTATTAAATGCTAGTTTGCGATCATTTTTAAGAGATGCTTCAGGAATATCAATGCTAGCAAAAAAGTCTTCTAAGGCTACTTGGAACTACCAGGAATGGTGGATAGAAAAAATAAAAACTAACTATCCAACTCGATGGACGGAAATATTATCTTGTGCTGATATACAGGCTCCATTGACATTACGAGTTAATATCAAGAATAGTAATAGAGATAATGTACTAAATCTTTTTAATGACAATGGTGTTGAGGCCAAAGCGTTTAGCTCTAGTGGTATTGTACTTGGTAGATCTTATTCTATTAAAGATTTACCAGGATTTCAACAAGGCATGTGGTCAGTGCAAGATCCTGGAGCGCAATTAGCTGCTCCTTTATTGTGTGTTAAGGATGGAATGAAAGTCTTGGATGCTTGCGCTGCACCAGGTGGTAAAACATCTCACTTGCTAGAATTAGCTGAAATTGACCTAATGGCTTTAGATTCTAATAAATCTAGGTTAGGACGTTTGCAGGAAAACTTGGATCGTTTAAATTTGTATTCTAAAAACATCAAGATTATAGAAGGAGATGCTAAGCAAATAGGTCAATGGTGGGATGGAAAATTATTTGATATTATTCTTGCAGATGTACCTTGTACATCTTCAGGAATTGTTCGAAAACATCCTGACATAAGATGGATAAAGAAGAATGATGATATAGAAACTGTTAGATTGATTCAAAGTGGCATAATGGACTCCCTTTGGAAAACATTAGTTCCAGGAGGACGCTTCTTATATAGTACATGTTCTATATTTCCAGAGGAATGTATTTATCAAATTTTGTTGTTCTTGGAAAAACATAACGATGCTTTGCTTTTAGATTCTCCAGGTCAAATTTTACCTACTATAAGTAATGTTTTAACAGTTGGCCATGATGGTTTTTTCTTTGCTTTATTGACCAAGGCTAAAATTTAATATTATATTTTGATTAGACATAAAAATTAAAAAAGCAATGTTGTGTATATTTATAATGCTAGATATAATTTTTTATAAAATTATTTGCAATGTATTTTGTTATTATTTATGGAATTATAATGATTATTTGTCATTAACTCTATCTTTGTGAATCTTATAGATAAGATTTATGAATAATTAGATCATGCATATTATGATTATTGACCAATTTGATCATTAAGATCTGTGAATGATTAGTTCAATATGTTATATTTAAGGGTTAATGATAGATTGGCATAGGTGGAAAGTATATGGCCAGAATTCTGGTGGTTGATGATGAGATTGGAATCCGAGAGTTATTGTCGGAAGTTTTATATGATGAAGGTCATGCTGTTGAACAGGCAGAGAATGCAGCTCAAGCTAGAGAAGCTCGTTTACGTTCAAGGCCAGACCTGGTGTTATTAGATATATGGATGCCAGACACCGATGGTGTCAGCCTTTTAAAGGAATGGATATCACAGGGTTTATTGGATATGCCAGTGATTATGATGAGTGGGCATGCAGGTATCGATATTGCTGTAGAAGCTACTCGCATTGGGGCAACAGATTTTTTAGAAAAGCCAATTTCTCCACAACGTTTGTTAAAAACAGTTTCCGCTGGTTTATTACGTAACAGAACAATATTGCCAGATGTAAAAACAACTAGGAATATAGTTAAAGATTCTAGCCCTAGTAAAAATAACTCTTCTTGGGTAGAGTCGTGTCTAGTTCCTGTGGAATATAACGCCGGTTGTAAACTAGGTAGTGTATCATTAGACTTGCCGTTAAGAGATGCTCGAGATGCATTTGAACGGGTGTATTTTGAATATCATTTAATGAAAGATGGTTATAGTATGACTAGGGTATCTGAAAGAACAGGTCTGGAACGTACGCATTTATATAGGAAGCTGAAGCAATTAGGTATCACCACAACTTCTCGTAAAAGAAATGTAGATAAAACCTAAAATATTTTTTTGATTGGAATAGTTTTTATATTTTCGTTATAGTTATTTATTTTTTTCCATGCTTGTCCATATATTATTTCAATTGTGAGATTAATTGAATTTGATTGATCTCGTTGTTGCTCTATTTGTTCATACAAGTTGTTCATCCATTTTTTACTAGTAAGACTAGATTTACGACCTATTGAAGGATTACCTCCAAGATTATAAATATCTCTTATCAAATTTTGTGGAGTTTGATAAGTTAGATTTATTGTTTCCTGACTCATGACTGGATTTTCGAAACCAATATCTAATAACATATCGCCAAAATCATGCATGTCAATAAAATCAATCATTTTGGTATTTAATTTTGCCATGTTTAGAGCTAATTTAACTTCTTTTAAAGTGTTAGGTCCAAAACAAGAAAACATTATTAGGCCATTAGGTCTTATTATTCTAGACCATTCTTTGAATACATGATAAACCATTGGATGCCAATGTATAGAAAGATTAGACCATATAAGATCAAATGAATTTGCATCGAAAGCCGTTGAAGACATATCAGATTGAATAAAAGAAGGAATATTTTCTCTTGTTAATAATTGTTTAATAAAAAATTTTAATGTTTTAAACTGCTTGATTGATTCATTTAGTAGAGCAGAGCAATGATCCAAACCTATATAATTACTTTTTTTATATAAAGACCTCAATAGATTAATGTTTTCACCAGATCCACACCCAACATCTAGTATAGTTTCTGGTTTTATTTTGATAAATTTTAAATTATCAATCATCCTATTAGCTATTTCATTATATAGAAATTGTGCTTTTGCTAGATTTTTTCGTTTTGTAAATTGTCTAATAACATGATTAGTATTTATGTTTTTATGCAATATTTTTTTCATATGATTAGTTGTTAAATGATTTTTCTAGAAAATAAGGATTATTTATCAAGTTTTTTATATAATGATTACTTGTATAATACATTATTAATTTTATAGCTATGTTTAATATAATATTAGTTTCCCCAGAGATACCTTCTAATACTGGTAATATTATTAGGTTGTGTGCTAATACTGGATCATTTCTGCATTTGGTTAAGCCTATTTCTTTTGATATGGATAATGCAAAATTAAAAAGAGCTGGTTTAGATTACCATGAATGGCAGCCAGTTCGATTGCATGAAAGTTTGGATAATGCATTAGACTTTATTGGTATTAGTGTTGATAGGTGCTTTGCTTTTACTACGAAATCAGAAAACAGGTTTTCAGATGTTAAATTTTGCCCGGGTGATGTTTTTATATTTGGTAGAGAAACAGCAGGACTTTCCAAACAAGATATTCACTTTTTAAAAGATAAGCAGCTTTTAAAAATTCCTATGCTTAAGACACAGCGAAGTCTAAATTTATCAAATGCTGTGGCTGTAACTGTATATGAAGCATGGCGTCAGAATGATTACGATGGATCTTGTATTAATAAACAAATTTAAAGATTTTCATATTTTGATTTTCTTTGTAGTAATATGGATACTGCTTGTTTTGGGTCTAGCTGTTCGAAAAGTATTGAACAAACAGTTTCTATAATTGGTAGTTCTATATTTAATTTTCTTGCTCTATCTTTGATAGCAAGGGCGCATCTTACACCTTCGGTTGTAATATTGGAATTTATTACCTCATTAATTGGAAAACCTTGTCCAATTTGTATGCCTATATTTCTATTCCTTGATAAGTTACCTGTAGATGTTAGAACTAAGTCTCCCAAACATGATAATCCTAAAAAGGTAGTTTCTTGCGCACCCAATGCAATTCCAAAACGTTTTATTTCATGTAATCCTCTTGTGATAAGTGCCGCTCTGGCATTAGAACCAAGTTTAAGTCCATCTGAAATGCCACATGCTATTGCAATAACATTTTTTAAAGCTCCACCTACTTCGACACCAATAATATCGTGACTACTATAAACACGTAATGATTCACTATGTAGAGTTTGTATAACTAATTCGCAAACCTCAGTATTTTTGCTAGCAATAGTTAGAGCAGTTGGGAGTTCTAGCGCTACTTCTTTTGCGAAAGATGGACCAGAAAGAATCCCATACTTCAAATTTGTTATATTCAAATTTTGTTCTACAGTTTCATGCAATAAATTACCGCTATGATTTTCAAATCCTTTAGATGTCCAAATAATTGGAGTGTCTAGGAGGTCAAGCTTAGTTATTTTTTCTCGTAAAATAGAACAAATATTTTTGATTCCAGATATAGGTACACTTACTATAATCAAAGATTTATTTTCTTTGTTGCTTAATGCGAATAAAGAATTATCTATATCATCTGTAATTTTAAGGTTTTTAGGCAACCTTATTCCAGGTAAATATTTAGAATTTTCTTTATTTTTATACATACTTTGTACTTGGTTACTATCTCTTGACCATAGGCAGGTGCTATAGTTTTTATTAGCTGCTAGAGCAAGTGATGTTCCCCAGCTACCAGAGCCAAGAACAAGTATATTTAGAGATTTTTTTTTATTCTTAATATCAATATCCATTTTTATAGAACTATATTATCTAGTTAGTACTGTTTTGATACAAATAATTGAAATCTAGTTCTTCCAAATTAATTGGAGGCAGTGATGTTCTTGATATAAAATCAGAAACATTTGCTCTTAGATATGGATATATTATTGTATAACAGTTTGTGCTTAATAATTCATCTATATTTTTCTGACTGATGTTTTCAAATTCAAAGATTCCAGCCTGTGTTGCTTCTATTATATAAATAATCTTTTCATGCACTGTTGATTTAACTATTGCTGTTATGCTGGATTCAAAGATATTGTCAGATAATTTAATTGTATTTACTTGAACATTAACATCTATTTTATATTTATCTAGATCTATAAATATTTTTGGTGCATTCGGCATTTCTATGGATAAATCTTTTAGATATATTCGTTGTAAACTAAATTTTGCTTTTTGGTTCATTTTGTATTTTTCTATTTATATAATGTTTAATATTTTTAGTTAGAGATAAAGTGTTATATTTTGTTAGTGCCTTTAATCACAGGCAAGTCATTGTTAATCCATGTATCCATACCGTTCGACAAATAAAATGTATTTATAAAACCTTTTTTTCTCAAGTTTATTATTAGTTTTTCTATTAAGCTATTATCTTCATGTATAAATATAATATTCTTATCTGGAGAAATTTTTTTTAAATATGAGTCCAAAGTATCTAACTGAACATTTGTGGATTGAGCTATATGATATTTTTCGAAATTAGAATATATTCTTAGATCTAAGATGATAGCATGTTTGTTATTAATTAGATTTATTGTTTCTAGTACATCAATTGCAAAAATATTTTTCTTATCGCCTATTATTAGATAGATACCTGTTAATAGAGCAGATGCAAAAAAAAATATATTTTTTGTTTGGGTAACAAAATTTATGAAATTCACTTAATATCCTTTAAATAGGTTTAATTGATAATTATACTTAATGTTTCATTTTATTTTAAATTTATATTAATAGTATTTCATTATAAAATGATTTTATTGTTCATGAATATTGTATTTTGGAGTGATTTATGTATAAGTTGGTCTTAATGCGCCATGGAGAGAGCGAATGGAATGCAGAAAATCGATTTACTGGTTGGTCTGATGTTGATTTAACAATAAAAGGACGTCAGCAGGCTAACAAAGCTGGTCTCCTTATGAAGGAGGCTGGTTATAATTTTGATTTAGCTTATGCTTCTATGTTAAAAAGAGCGATAAGGACTTTATGGGTAGCTTTAGATAGTATGAATATTATGCATACTCCTATAGGTCTAAGTTGGCGTCTTAATGAAAGGCACTACGGACAATTACAAGGTTTAAATAAGTCAGATACTGCTAAGAAATATGGAGAAGAACAAGTATTGATATGGAGACGTTCATATGATATTGCTCCTGAACCTTTATCTTTGGAAGATAGTCGCCATCCTAGATTTGATTCTAGGTATAGCAAAATTCCAGAAAAATATCTACCTTCAGCTGAATGTTTAAAAGACACCGTAAATCGAGTAGTTCCTTTTTGGAATGAGTCCATATCTTCAGCTATACGTGCTGGGAGAAATGTTCTTGTAGTTGCTCATGGTAATAGTTTAAGAGCTTTGATAAAACATATAGATAATATACCTGATGGAGATATAATGAATTTAAATATTCCAACAGGGCAACCTCTAGTATATGAATTAGATGAAAATTTAAAAGTAATCAGAAATTACTATCTGGGTAATCCAGAGGACATAGAGAAATCTTTAGATTCTGTGAAAAACCAAGGCAAAGCGTAGATTAACGTATAGCATTGATCATGAAATTGTATAAGATTTTGTCAGTGAATAATGAATGAAAATTAAAAGATTATTTATTTTTTTAGTATTATGTTGTTGCTTTACAATTCTATTTTTTAATGCCAGGTCAGGTAGCTTACCTCAAAAAAGTTACTCTGTTTTGCCATTAGATGAGCTTAGATATTTTAGTAATGTTTTTGCTATTATTAAGAATAACTATGTTGAAAATATTGATGATAAAGTGATGATAGATAATGCTATATCTGGCATGGCTTCAAATCTAGACCCACATTCTTCTTATTTAAATATGGATGATTACAAAGAAATCCAGTCTGTTACTAATGGTAAATTTGGGGGGCTTGGTATTGAGGTTAGTTTTATTGATGGTCTTATAAATGTCATATCTGTTATTGAAGGATCTCCTGCTGATTTGGCAGGAATAATTCAAGGAGATCAGATAATAAAAATTGATCATGTGCTAACTCAAAGAATGACTCTACATGAAGCAGTGAAAATGATGAGAGGGGAACCAGGATCATCAGTTGTGTTAAGCATATTGAGGCAGAAGCCAGATACAATATTAGTATTTAATATTGTTCGTGAAGTTGTTAAAATAGATAGTGTCAGAAGTAAAATGATTAATGGCGATGTGTTATATATGCGTATCATGCATTTCCAGGAAAAAACTATGCTAGAAATGATTGAGCATTTTAAACAAATGAATAATCAGAAAGAAATTAGAGCTTTGATTTTAGATTTGCGAGATAATCCTGGAGGTCTTCTAAGTAGTGCTATAGAAGTAGCAGGTGTTTTCTTGGATTCTGAGGCTTTGATCGTATCAACAAGAGGAAGAACAGTAGAATCAAATATTGATTATTTCTCTTGTAATGAGTGTTGCTATAGTTCTTTTACTAACATTAGATCTTCACTTAGAAATATTCCAATGTTGGTGTTAGTAAATTCTGGATCTGCGTCTGCTTCAGAAATAGTCGCGGGAGCTATACAAGATTATGATAGGGCAAAGATTTTTGGTGACATAACTTTTGGTAAAGGTTCTGTTCAAGCAGTTTTGCCACTGGATAATTTTACAGGACTAAAGTTAACGATATCAAGATATTTTACCCCTTTAGGTAAATCCATACAGGCAGAAGGTATACATCCAGATTATATCATAATAGATGATTCTAGTAGTGCGTTGTCTTTTAAAAGAAGAGAAGTAGATTTAAAAGGACATTTAAGTAACATTAATGATAATCTATTGCCTGAAATAGATATGCGAGAATCACAAATTAATCAGTTTCATGTTAGAAAAGATTTTAATTTTGGTGATGATAATGATTTTCAATTGAAACAAGCAATACATATTTTCTTCGACCTTTTATCAGATAATGAGGATAGTCGGAAAAAGGACTAGAAGAATATCTATGAATAATTTTAAGAGTGTAACTAAATGAATGATAAACAGTTGATGAGATATGCCCGCCATATTTTACTGGAAAATTATGGTGTTAAACAACAGAAAAAAATCATGAACTCTAATATTCTAGTAGTTGGTCTAGGTGGTTTAGGTTCATCAGCAGTTATTTACCTAGCTTCTTCTGGTATTGGAAACATGACTTTAATAGATGATGACGTAGTTGATATTAGCAATCTACAAAGGCAAATTCTACATAATTCTAAAAGAGTTGGACAGTTAAAGGTTGATTCTGCAAGAAAGACTATTTTAGATCTTAACCCTGAAGTTAATGTTACCACTTTCCATTGTAGAGTTAATGAAGAATTATTAAATAATATTTTAGATCCAATAGATATAGTATTGGATTGTTCTGATAACTTTGAAACTAGGTATTTATTAAATAGAATGTGTTTCAAATTTAAGAAAATACTTGTTTCAGGCGCGGCCATACGTTTTAGTGGCCAAGTAAGTGTGTATGATTTAAGGGACCAAAACAATCCTTGTTACAATTGTCTTTTTCCATCTGAAAGTGTAGATTTACTGGAAAATGAGAATTGTTCTACCACAGGAGTCTTTGCTCCTTTAGTTGGCATAGTTGGTAGTATACAAGCTTCTGAGGCAATGAAAATATTAGCAGGAATAGGTAGCGATGACGATAGTCTAATAGGAAAACTTCTTCGTTTAAATATTCTTGATATGACTTTCAAAACATCTAAATTTGATAAAGATAATAATTGCTTAGTATGTAGATCTAATTTTTTTTGATTGTAAGCAAATATTTGTGAATTGCGTATATTAGTTTTTCTAAGCCATTTTTAGTGATGGCAGATATTGTAAATATTGGGCCATCCCACTTGAGCTTTTTCTGAATATTAAATTCCAGCTCATGAATGTCTTGATCTGGGACTAGGTCACTTTTATTCAGCACTAGCCATCTTTGTTTCTGTGCTAAATCGTCACTGTAAGAGGATAATTCTAAAAGAATATCTTTAAAATCTTTCTCAATTTTGCTAAGATTTTTTTCATAGTTTATTGATGAAATATCTACAATATGTATTAATAGTAGGGATCTAGTTAGATGACGTAAAAATAAGTGACCAAGACCTGCTCCTGTTGATGCTCCTGGTATAAGACCTGGGATATCAGCCACAGTGAAGCTATTAGATTCTGACACACGAACCACTCCTAAATTTGGGTATAAAGTAGTAAAAGGGTAGTCTGCAACTTTTGGTCGTGCATTTGATATTTTTGATATTAATGTAGATTTGCCACTATTAGGCAATCCTAATAAGCCAACATCAGCTAGAATTCTTAATTCTAATTGAATTTTATAACTTTCGCCATTTTCACCAAGTGTAAACTGACGAGGGGCTCGATTCACACTTGATTTAAAGTGTAAATTGCCTAATCCTCCTCGGCCACCTTTTGCTAAAGTAACGATATCTCCATTTTTATTAAGATCTGCTAATAATTCGTTAGTATTAGCATTCTTTATTAATGTTCCAACTGGAACTTTGAGGAAAATATCTTCAGCTGCAGCTCCATATTTATCTGAGCCTTTTCCATTTTCACCATTTTTTGCCTTAAATATTCTAGTGTAACGGAAATCTACTAGAGTATTTATATTATCATCTGCTATTGCATGTACGCTTCCTCCTCTCCCTCCATCTCCTCCGTTAGGTCCTCCTTTAGGAATAAATTTTTCTCTTCTAAAACTAGCTACTCCATTACCGCCATTTCCAGCGATAACTTCAATGGTTACCTCATCTACAAATTTCATATTTATATTATCGTTATTTAAGAACAGTTTTTATAAAAAAATCGCCTAATATATTAACTATTATAATTAGGCGATTTTATTGCAGAGAAAAGAAAAGGTTTTCTTATAGAACTGAAACAGTTTGTTTTTTTAGTAGACCTTTTACTTTAAATTGTATTACTCCGTTTTTTAAAGCGAATAATGTGTGGTCTTTACCTACTCCCACATTAATTCCTGGATGAAATTTTGTTCCTCTTTGGCGCACAATGATTGAGCCAGCTGTAATTTGTTGTCCGCCAAACATTTTAACTCCTAATCTTTTTGATTCTGAGTCACGCCCATTGCGAGTAGAGCCTCCGCCTTTCTTATGTGCCATTTTTAATATCCTAAAGTTATATTTTAATTTGATTTTTTAAAAACTAATTTGTACAAATTTCCTTTATAATAATTTCAGAATATTTTTGCCTATGACCTTGGTGTTTTTGGTAGTGTTTGCGACGCCTAATTTTAAATATTTTTATTTTATCATGTTTGCCTTGAGCAAGGATTGTAGCTTTTACTGTTGCTCCTAATACTGTAGGAGTGCCAATAGTTACTTTTTCATCAGATTCTAACAACAGAACTTGATCAATTACAATCTCTTGCCCAATGTCTGCAGGTATCTGTTCTATTTTGATTTTTTGGCCAGTGGTTATACGATATTGTTTTCCACCAGTTTTTATGACCGCGTACATGGAATTCCCTTATTTGTTATTCAGAATGCTTATATAAATAAGTGTTTTACTAAAAATCTTTGGTTTGATTTTATTATTAATAGATTCTTGTGTTTACAGATAACACTTCGTTCTGTAAATGTTGTATTTTATTCTTAGATTAAATAAAAGTCAAAACAATAGTCATCAAGCATTGTAATAAGTTGACTAAAATATATTGAAATTATTTTTGATGGCCTTGTTTTTTATATCCTGGAATCGCAGAAACAGTTATTAGATTTTTTATATGATAGTTAGATAAAATAATTCTTACACATTTTGTTTTTGTATATATTTATAACAAATAATATATTATAAGTTTTATAATATTTCAATCTTTTGAGAGTGTGGTTTTAGCTTATATACAGAGATAGTAGCGCCTGCTATTTTTTGCATATAGAGTTTATTTATCAAGCTTTTTAACTCAGTATATGTTTATGGAGATACTAAGGAATGTCAAATCAATATGAATCAGAAATTACTATTTTTTTGCGTAATTTTAAACAATCAAATCCAGATATAGCATTAAAGCAATATGCTGGGCGTGCAATTTTATGGGATAAAGTCATAGATAAGAAATTAAAGAAGGACTTTGATTATGCAAGAGTTCCTCAAAAACCATATGTATATCAAGTAGACTGATTTCTAATACATATATTTCTATAAATTTTTATCTCTAATATTAAAAATATGATAATTGTAAATTCCTTTGAAGAAATGCGTACGCATTTAAAAAAAATTAATTCATTGATATCTTTTGTTCCAACAATGGGTAGTCTTCATGATGGTCATTTAACATTAATTGATAAGGCAAAGAATAATAGTAAGTATGTCATTGCTAGTATTTTTGTGAATCGTTTGCAGTTTGGTCCAAAAGAGGATTTTGAAAAATACCCAAGAGTAATTGATAATGATGTAAATTTATTGTCTAAAACTAATTTAGTTGATTTATTGTTTATCCCACAAGAGAATGAAGTTTACCCATTTGAACAGAGTTTTTATATTCATCCGGCGAATACTATTGCTAATGATTTAGAAGGTAAATTTAGACCAAACTTTTTTTCTGGAGTATGTACTGTTCTTTTAAAATTTTTTTCAAATATAAATCCAGATATAGTTATTTTAGGTAAAAAAGATTTTCAACAGTTTGTTATTGTTGAAAATATGTGCCGCCAATTTAGATTACCTATAAAAGTTATAGGTCAAGATACTGTTCGTTGTAGTGATGGCTTAGCATTTTCCTCGCGAAATGTTTATTTAAGTCAATTAGAGAGGATTGAAGCTCCTTACTTATATAATACATTATTAGGTATAAAGAAACATATTGGTTTATATCCTGATCTAAAATTAGATCAATTGATAGAGTTAGAGAATAAAGCTTCTGCTGAATTAAATGCTCGAGGTTGGCAGACTGACTATATTAGTATTCGTAGAAGATCTGATTTGTCTGTTTTAAATATGGGTGATCTTGACGGAAAAGAACCTTTAGTAGTTTTGGGTGCTGCCACTCTAGGCAACACCAGATTGATAGATAATATAGAAATTTAATTTATATGAACTGCGAGATCTCTTTGAATGATTTATCTGCGATATGTAGAGTTTCATCAATAACATCATCTGTATGAGAAGAAGATACAAACCCAGCTTCAAATGCAGATGGTGATAAATATACTCCTTTATCTAACATGCTATTAAAGAATTTTTTAAAGAGATCGCTGTTGAAGTTTTTTGTTTCTTCAAATGAAGTAGGTATTTTTTCACAGAAATAAAGGCCAAACATACCTCCAATATAATCTGATGATATTTTGAATCCATTTTTTCTGCCAATTGACTGTAAACCACTAGATAGTTTTTCTGTTTGAATAGATAGTCTTTCATAAAAGCCAGATCTTTCTATTATTTCTAATGTTTTAATACCAGCAGCAACAGCTACAGGATTTCCTGATAAAGTGCCTGCTTGATAAACTTTTCCTTCTGGTGCAAGATTGCTCATGATTTTATTTGTGCCTCCTATTGCACCAATCGGCATTCCTCCACCTATTATTTTTGCAAAAGTTGTAATGTCTGGTAGTATATTTAGCATTCCTTGTACTCCAGTGGGACCTACTCTAAAACCTGTCATTACTTCATCAAATATTAACAGCGATTTATGTTGTTCAGTTATGGTTCTCAGATCTTCTAGAAATCCTTTTTTTGGCTTAACCATATTCATATTACCGGCAATGGGTTCTACTATTATGCAAGCTATTTCATGACCATATTTCTGAAAAACTTCTTTTACTATATCGCTATTATTGTATTCTAAGCTTATTGTATCTTTTACAAAATTATCAGGCACCCCTGCAGAGCTAGGATTTCCAAAAGTTAACAGACCAGATCCAGCTTTTACTAACAGGCTGTCAGAATGCCCATGATAGCATCCTTCGAATTTTACTATCTTTGTTCTTCCTGTATATCCTCTAGCTAAACGAATAGCTGTCATTGTTGCTTCTGTTCCAGAATTTACTAAGCGAATTTTATCTATAGAAGGTATTCGTGATACTAGCATTTCAGCTAGAATTACTTCGCCTTTTGTTGGAGCTCCGAATGAAAGGCCATATTCTGCCGCTTTAGTTACTGCTTCAATTACTTCTGGATGTGCATGTCCAAGGATTGCAGGACCCCAAGACCCAACATAATCAATATATTTTTTGCCTTCTATATCCCAAATATAAGGTCCGGATGCTTTTTCTATAAACTTAGGAGTACCTCCAACAGATAGAAAAGCACGTACTGGTGAATTTACTCCTCCTGGGATAAATCTAGAAGCTTTTTTGAAAATTTCTATGTTATTTGTCATTATCTTAGTCTCTTTTTGTAAATTGAGAAGAAAGAGCCTGGGCTGTTTCAAAAATGTTATCAGAGTCAAAAAGTCCATTAAGAACGGCGATATTATCTACATTGGATTCAATAACTGTTTTTGCGTTATTAATATTAATTCCCCCTATAGCTACTATTGAATAAGGTTTGTTGTTATTAATTTTGTTTCTAGCTTCTTTAATTTCATTTAAAGAAATATGACGGGCTAGTGGTTTGGTATTTGATTTAAACACAGCTCCAAATGCAACATAATCTACCCCGGCTTGCACTAGCATCTTTGCTCTATTAATATCATTATAACAAGAGACTCCTACTATAAGTCCTGTATCAATTTTATTTTTAATATTGTTTAAATCAAAATCATCAATTCCAAGATGGAATCCATCAGCCTGATATTCTACAGCCAGTTCCCAGAAATCATTTATTATAAATTTAACATTAACATCTTGACATACTTTACATAGTTCACTTGTTTGCAGCTTTATTTTTTCATATGTTGTTTTTTTTCTTCTTAATTGTAGTATTTTCATTCCACCTTTAGCTGCACTAATCACTGCTTTTATGAGTTGCTTAGTATCATCCCATTCAGGAGTTATTCCATATAGCCCAATTGGTAATTTTGATTTTTGCATATTATGGTATTTATTAAATAAATTTTAAAATTGATTATAATATTAATGATAATTCAATTAATATAAGATATATATAATATATGTAAAATTATTAAACTAAGATTGTTAAATTATACATTTTTCTAGGAGTTTATATGCGTACGTGGATGTGTTTGATTTGTGGTTGGATATATGATGAAAATAGTGGTTTCCCTGATGAAGGAATAGCTCCTGGAACAAAATGGGAAGATATTCCTCCAAATTGGGTTTGTCCAGAATGTGGAGCTAGAAAAGAAGATTTTGAATTAATGGAAATTTGATTGTGATCGGTTTGGATATTTTGTAATTAAATTAATTTGCTCTAGTTTTTATGGAAAAAGAAATAGTTTTGGCATTTGACTATGGAGAAAAGAAAATTGGTGTAGCTATAGGTAACACTTTTAGCTTTACATCTAGACCATTAGAAATAGTTTCTAATCATAATAAGAAGGATTGTTTCGCCAGATTAGGTTATCTCATTAATCATTGGGAAATAAAAAGAGTAATAGTAGGATTATCTTTAGATCTTAATGGGTCTGAACAAACGATAACGGCATCTATTTATAGATTTTCTAACAGATTGAAAGGGAGATTTCAAGTTGCTGTAGAATTCGTAGATGAAAGCTATTCTAGCATTGAGGCACAGTCGTTGCTAAGAAATAATAAGCATGATGATGCAATTGCTGCTGCTGTAATCTTGCAAAGGTATTTTGATGCGTTATCTATACAATAGTATTAATTTGATAAATCTTTGCAAGATATTTGTATAGTTTTCTTATCTTTTAAACGCATAGCTGTCATGTTTCTTCCCCAAACACACCCACTATCTAGACACATTATATTTTCTTTTATAAATAGTCCCAAAGATGACCAATGTCCAAATACTATTTTAATATTTTTAGTTGCTCTGTCTGGCATATTGAACCATGGTATAAGTTGTTTTGTTTCTCTGTTTTCTGGAGATTTTTTTTGAGAAAAATTCATGCTGCCATCAGCATTGCAAAATCTAATCCTAGTAAGTGCATTTACTATAGCTCTTATTCTTTTTCCTCCGGTGAGATCCTCATTCCATTGTGTTACTTTATTGCCAAAAATTTTTTTTATAGTTTTTTGCCAATTCGCACTTCTTAATAATTCTTGTATTTCAGACGCTAATGACATAACTTTATTGATATCCCATTGTGGCAATACTCCAGCATGTACCATCAAATAATTATGTTCAAAATGAGCTAATGGCCTATGTCTTAACCAATTTATAATATTGGTTGAGTTAGAAGAGTGTAGAATATCATTCAGATGATCTGATTTAGAATATTCTTTTAAACCAGCAAAAACACCTAGTAAATTTAGATCATGATTACCAAGAACACAAACTGATTTTTCGTCAAGAGACATAATATATTCAATGGCCCCTAAAGAATCTGGCCCTCGATTTACAAGATCACCTGCGAACCAAAAACGAGCTTTTGGATTACTTATAATCTCTTCATGAGATAGTAATTTTTTTAGATGACAATAACATCCTTGTACATCACCAATAACCCAAGTATTTTCTTCGTTCACTTTGTTCCTTTGAGAATATTTTTGAAATTATTTCTTATTTTTTATTCAAAATTAATACAGTAGTCAATACAGTTAAGCAAAAAATATTAGGGATAGTAACCCAAATATATATTGGTATGTTTTTTAAACTTACATTTAGCAATAGTTGATTGATTAGAAAGAAAATAGTTCCTAAAGTTATAGATATAAAAATCTTATTATTTAATTTGTTTTCTCTTGATTGTACAATAACTAAATGTATAGCTATTGAGATCATGATGAATAATGTGATAGGACTAGAAACTCGTCTATAGAAAGCTGCTTTTTGTTTGCGAGTATCTATTTGAGTATTTTTTGTAGTATTCATATAATTCATTAGCATTTCCATGGACATATTGTCTGGGTTTAACGTACTATATGTTATTGTTTTATAATTCAAGGAAGTTGTTATTTTTAAACAATCTAGAAAATCTTTAGAGAAATACTTTTTATGGTTATTATCACTTGTTTTTTTTATAATAGTTACTTTATCTAAAGCAAGATAATTATTGATAAATCTACCTTTTTCTGCAATTATTAGGTTTAATAAGTCTAGATCTTTAGAAAATTCATAAATATATATATTGCATATACAAGTATTGTTCTTAATATTTTTAATATTTATTATTCTTGATTTATTCTCATCTATTGTTTCTTTAAACCAGTAATCGCTTAATAGCGAGTCTTTATTAGTTGTTCTTATATAAAGTTTAAGTTCTTTGTTTTTTATTTCTGCTATAGGTATAATATATTCTGATAATACTATAGAGATTAGTATTATAGGTACTGTTATAGCCCATAAAATTTTTAGCAATTTTAAATTACTTATTCCAGAAGTTTTTAAGATTACAATTTCATTATTTCTAGAAAGCTTTGCTATCGATATAGTCCCTCCTATTAGTAAAGCAATAGGTAAGATCTCATATAAGTAGTTTGGAATCTTTAGAAGATTTATATTAATTATTTTAATTAGTGTTAATTCATCATTTAAATCATTTATGTCTTCTACAAATGAGAAAAAAATAAATAGACCTATTAAAAACAATAGAACTATAGTTGTTGATTTATATACTTCTTTTCCAATATAGAGCGTTAAAATCATAATTTATTGAATTGGTTTTTCATATATTATGATGAGATTAGTTGTCGTATTTCATCTAAAACCTTATTGGTTTCAGGTCTAACACCATGCCATATAAAAAAACTTTCAGCTGCCTGTTCTACCAACATTCCTAGTCCGTCAACACATTGTAAAGCTCCTTCATTTTCAGCTTTTAATAAGAATGAGGTTTTGTTGGAACCATACATAATATCGTATGCTAATGATTTTTTGGGGTTGAATGTTAATTTTGGCAGATCTAAACTTTCTCCATTTAGTTCACTAGCTGTAGTATTAATAACTATATCCCATGGTTTTTCTGAATTAGTCTCACTCAGTCCACCATAACTTATTTTTAAGTTTGTTTTTATTGTCGTTGAATGTATAAAATCATTTAATAGGTTTTCTGCATTAATTTTTGTGCGGTTCACTATATGTATTTTGGATGGTTTAGAGAGAATTAATGGTTCTAAAACCCCTCTGGCAGCTCCACCAGCTCCAATAATTAATATGTTGGCATTATGCAAGTTAAAATTCAGGCGATTAATGTCTTTTAATAATCCAACTCCATCTGTATTGCATCCATATAGGTTGTTATCTTTTTTCCAAATAGTATTAATAGCTTTGGCTAGTTTTGCTCTTTCTGAAATATTATTATAAGGTATTATTTCGAATGCTTTTTTTTTGAAAGGAACTGTTATATTTAGTCCTAAACCATTTGATTCAAAGAAGTCTTTAATTGTTTTTGAGAAATATTCTTCTGATGTAAGAATTTTATCATATTTTATGGATATTCCTGTCTGTATAGAAAATGCATTGTGTATTATTGGTGATTTGCTATGTTCTATTGGATTTCCAACAACTCCATAGCAAGGAACATTGTCTTTAATATGCATAAGATTTCTCTTAAAAATAAGGATGTAATAAATGTGTTCGTTATCGTTAATTATCGCTTTTTTTTATTTGTAACGTAAAGCAAAAGTTTTGATTAATGCTCACAAATCTATAGTCTCTATATATTGAGTTTTTATCTCTAGTGTAGAGGAATTGATTGATATAATTCTGATTTTTATATGTGTTCCTTTTTCTAGTTTTGGAAGGTTATCAACTGTTATAATGATAGGGACTTCATCTATTTTGACTAGGTTTTCTTTTATTATGTATCCATTTATTATTTCTAGTTTTTTCTGTATTAACCATTGTATCGACCAGAAGTTTTCAATTTCATTTTGAAATGAACAAATTACATTGTATTTAAATTCAAATTCTTGAATTATAGAAAATAAATTACTATCCTTAGCTTTAAAAGGAGATGCTAGTCGTGCCGATACACTATGTTTTATTATTGATATAATCTGCCATTGGTTAACTAAATCTATATATCTTCTTAGAGGGGAAGTGCTCCAAATATATTGATCAACCCCAATATATTCATGAGGTAATGGGATCGTGCTCATTCTTACTCTTCCAAACGTTTGTTGAGACCTATATATTCCAGCTACGCCATATTCTTTTAATAAGTTAGCCCATATGCTATTAGCTAAAATCATAAATTCAGCAACAATTTTACTAACAGGATTATTTCTTGGCCTTTTTTCTATTATAACTACAGAGTTTGGATCATCAGTATTGCCATGTATACGAAAATTATATTCTGGACGAGATAAGTTTTCTGGATAGCCTCTTCTTTGTTCTCTTTTTAGAGATAAAATTTGTGTTATTTTCCATAATGGCCTTATCCACTCAGAAAATGGAATATCTATATCTGAATTATTAAGATTAGATTCTGTAAATATGTTTTCTATGTCAGTAATTCGTAAATTTTCTTTAACCTTAACTTTTTCTATTAATGACTCTGATTTTACAATTGTTCCATTATTATCTAATGTAACATATAGAGATATAGCCGGTGACAACTTACCAGATTGTAATGAAAATTCTTCTATTACTTTCTGTGGTAACATAGTTATTTTTTCTCCAGGCAAATAAATTGTAGAAGAACGTGATCTTGCAATTTGATCTAATATGCTTCCGTGTTGTATACCTAAGGCAGGAGATGCTATATGTATGCCTACTTTCGTAAGATCCTTATCTATTTTCCTAACTGATATTCCATCATCTATTTCTGTAGTGCTTATATCATCTATAGAGTAGATTTCAGCGTCTGATATTGGCAAGTCATCAATAATGTTTGCGGAAATATTGTCTTGAAAATCAATGCCATTTGGAAAATTGCTTTTTATGAATTTTTTTCTTAATAAGGTTAATAAATTAGGCCAGGCTTCTAACTCTAGCAATAATTTTTCTGGGCTTTTATTTAAAATGACACAGGCTTTTTCTAGAGCTTTCCAGTAGATAGTGTTTTTATCAGGTTTTATAATTAAATCAAGAGCATTTGCCTTTATTATGTAAGGTAATTCTCCATTAATAAGCGATTCTACTAGTTTTTTTTCCTCTTCTTCTTGTGCTTTTTTCTTTTCTATGGCTGCTATAGCAAGTAAGAGTTTGTCTTTAGTTGCTGATTTATATTGACCACTTCCTTTTTTGTAAAAATAAATAGGGGAATTATGTAGTTTAAGTAGCATAGCTGTTTGCTCAATAGCACTAGGATCATGGCCAAAATATTCAGCTGATAATTCATATGCATAAAACACATCTTGCGATGCGCATTCCCACAGAAAATTTATATCTATAGTACTAGCTATAATAGTAGCTTCGTTTATCAATTTGCTAGGTGAAGGGTCATTAAATTGTAACAAACAGCTGTGGGTTTTGAGTTTAATTTTTTTCCCATGCTCTGTTTCTACTAGCATATTAGACTCTGTTTTAGATATTATGGCACCAGTTTTTAGACAGCCACTATCTTCATAAAGCACATACATGTTTATATTCCATTTATCTATAACGCTTTTATTTTTATATTATTATGTTTTTAGTACTATTTTGTTAGCTAATGTTTATAATCATGTTTGATATTATTACGCATCAATAATATCTTTATTAATTAAATAGTCCTTATATAAATTTAAATTATCTTTCCTTATTTGTAATTTATGCTGTAAATTACATATTATATAAATATTTGATAGGTAAAATTAGAGTATAATCACTAATTTTATATTTAATTTATATAAAAATTATCATTTTTAAATTGAATATATTCTCATTTTTCAAATATGAACTATGGTCTATTATAAATAATACATGGTTATTGACATATTTTTAGTATAACTATTTTGCTAGAGGATTGATATTATTATGGCAAAAAAAATACTGTTATTGCATGGTCCAAATTTGAATTTATTAGGTACTAGAGAACCAAATATATATGGTAGTAGTACCTTACAAGATATAAACTCTCATTTAGAAAAATTAGCAGAACAATTTGATGTGCATCTTTCTATTTATCAAGAGAATAGTGAAAGTGCAATGATAGAGCATATTCATGAAGCATATAGTAGCAAAGTTAATTTTATTATTATTAATGCGGCAGCATTTACTCATACTAGTGTTGCAATACGTGATGCTTTATCTGCAGTATGTATTCCTTTTATAGAGGTTCATCTTTCAAATATATACAAGAGGGAGAATTTTCGACATGTTTCATACTTGTCTGATATTGCTTTGGGAATGATTTCCGGTCTTGGTTTAAATGGGTATGAAGCAGCATTGAGATATGCCATAGATTATTAATATATTGTAACTATATTTGTATAAAAATCCTAAGTACTTTTTTGGATATGAAATGGATCTTGTAAAAATAAAATCGTTGGTAGATTTAGTCTCTGAGTCTACAATTACTGAACTTGAAATTACTGAAGGAGAAGAAAAGATCAAGATAGTTAAGTCTTCAAATCCTAGTAATCAGTCTATTATTCCTACTGCATTGAATAGCGAGGTTGTTTTATCAGGTCATGATTCTGCAGTGAAGAATATAGATAATTCTTATGTAGTTAAAGCACCAATGGTAGGAACTTTCTATCGGTCATCTTCACCAGGAGCTTCTCCTTTTGTTCATGTAGGGCAAGCAGTTAAGGAGGGGGATACCTTATGTATTATAGAAGCTATGAAATTGCTTAATGAAATAGAGTCAGAAAAGACGGGTATTATAAAAGAAATTCTAGTTGAAAATGGTGCTCCAATAGAATATGGGCAGCATTTATTCATTATTGATTGATAAATTATGTTTGAAAAAATTCTAATAGCAAATCGTGGTGAAATAGCCCTCAGAATACAGAGAGCTTGTCGGGAAATGGGTATTAAGACAGTTGTTGTTCACTCTGAGGCTGATTGTGATGCAAAATACGTAAGGTTGGCAGATGAGTCAGTGTGTATTGGACCAGCTTCTTCTAGAGATAGTTATTTAAATATGCCAGCTATTATTTCCGCTGCTGAAGTAACAGATGCTGAGGCAATTCATCCTGGCTATGGATTTCTTTCTGAAAATGCTGATTTTGCTGAACGTGTTGAAAAAAGTGGTTTTGTATTCATTGGTCCTCGTTCAGAAACCATTAGGCAAATGGGGGACAAAATTTGTGCTAAAAAGATGATGATTGAAGCTGGAGTGCCTGTTGTACCTGGTTCAGATGGTGTTTTGCCGGAAGATTCTCAAGAGATTTTGAATATTGCAAGAAAAATAGGTTACCCAGTTATAATTAAAGCTTCTGCTGGTGGTGGAGGCAGAGGAATGAGAGTAGTGTATACAGAAGCTGCATTATTAAATGCAGTTGCGATGACTCGTTCCGAAGCTGAAACGGCATTTAATAATAGAGATGTATATATAGAAAAATTTTTAGAGAATCCTCGGCATATTGAAATACAAATTCTATCTGATAAGATGCGTAATACTGTATGGTTAGGAGAAAGAGATTGTTCCATGCAAAGGCGGCATCAAAAGGTTATTGAGGAAGCTCCATCTCCTAATATACCTAGAAAATTGATTGAACGGATAGGTGATAGATGTATAGATGCTTGTAAAAGAATGAATTATAGAGGAGCCGGTACGTTTGAATTTTTATTTGAGAATGGAGAATTCTATTTTATAGAAATGAATACTCGCATTCAGGTTGAACATACTGTTACAGAGTTAATTACAGGTATAGATTTAGTACAAGAACAAATTAGAATAGCTGCTGGTGAAAAACTAAGATTCCGACAACGCGATGTTAGTATAAAAGGACATGCTATTGAATGTCGTATTAATGCTGAAGATCCTTTTAATTTCACACCTAGTCCTGGGCAAATAACTAATTGGCATGTGGCTGGAGGTCCTGGTGTTAGGGTTGACTCACATGTTTTTAGTGGTTACTTTGTTTCTCCTTATTATGATTCTATGATTGCTAAGTTAATAACATATGGAGATACTAGAGAACAATCATTATCTAGAATGAGAGTAGCTTTGTCTGAAATGGTAGTAGAAGGTATTTCTACCAATATATCTTTGCATAGAGAATTGCTTCAAGATGCAAGATTCATTGAAGGTGGTACGAGTATACATTATCTAGAACAAAAGATATCACAACGTATTTGATAGTGTTTTTGAGATATTTATGCATGAATTAAGTCTTAATTGTTTCCATTCAGATGCTGAATTATTATCTGATAAGTTATTGCTAGTAGGTGCCTGCTCTGTTTCTGTTGAAGATGCAGATGCAGGATGTGACTATGAGATCCCAATTTTTGGAGAGCCTGGTATTGTTTTAGAAAACTTATCATGGAAAAGGAATAAATTATCAGTGCTTATATCTGAACATTTAGATCCATTGCAAGTTTTAAATTATGCATTGGATTCTTTAGAAGATAGTCTTGTTATAACTAATTTAGTTTTTAAAAAAGTTTTAGATATAGATTGGGTTTCTTTAGTGCAGAGTAATTTTTCTATTTGTGAGATTACAGATAGACTTAGAATAGTTCCTGTTAATTATAGTCTTGATAAAGGAAATGATTTAGATACAAAAATATACGTAAGGATTGATCCTGGAATGGCTTTTGGCACTGGGTCACATTCGACTACTAGTTTATGTTTATCATGGATGGATTTACATCTTGTGAGTAATAGTTCTGTTCTAGATTATGGTTGTGGGTCTGGAATTTTATCCATAGCTGCTATGAAATTAGGTGCAAAAAAGGCTGTTGCTGTAGATATTGATCCTTTAGCAATAGATACAACTGTGAATAATGCAAACATTAACAATGTTCTTGTAGATGTTAAGTTACCTTCACATCTGACAGATGAAAGATATAACTTAGTTGTAGCTAATATTTTAAAGGAGCCTTTGCAAATTTTGGCTGCAGAGTTAAGTAGAAGAGTAGAGGTTGGAGGTAGTTTGCTTTTATCTGGAATACTTACTAGTCAAATTAAATCAATAGAATTAGCTTATAGTAATTATATTAAATTATCTGTTTGGAAAATTAAAGATGATTGGGTATGCTTACATGGCATTCGAATATAATTAAATTAATATTTTGAAATTAGTAATTTAATTATATATTTCAGTATTAAATTACTAATTTAAGGAAGATGTTACTCCCAAGTTAGAGCTCCACCAGTTTGATATTCTATTACTCTTGTTTCAAAAAAATTTCTTTCTTTTTTTAGATCTATCATTTCTGACATCCAAGGAAATGGGTTGTCTTCGTGATCAAATAGTGTTTCTAAACCTATTTGTTGGCAACGTCTATTAGCTATAAATCTAAGATATGATTTAAACATCGAAGAATTTAGCCCTAATATACCTCTAGGCATAGTATCTTCAGCATAGGCGTATTCTAGCTCTACAGCTTTTTCAAATAAACTAGTTATTTCTTGACGAAATTCCGTTGTCCATAAATGAGGGTTTTCTAACTTTATAGTATTGATCAAGTCTATGCCAAAATTGCAGTGCATAGATTCATCACGTAATATATACATATATTGTTCTGCAGCTCCAGTCATCTTATTTTGTCTACCTAGCGACAATATCTGCACAAACCCAACATAAAAAAACAAACCTTCCATCAGACATGCAAAGACAATTAATGATTTTAGTAGATTCTGATCTGATTCTAAAGTTCCTGTCTTGAAATTACTATCAGATATTAAATCTATAAAGGGAATTAGAAATTCATCCTTTGCCTTAATAGATTCTATTTCATGGTAAGCATTAAATATCTCAGACTCATCTAATCCTAAACTTTCAACTATATATTGATATGAGTGAGTATGAATAGCTTCTTCAAACGCTTGTCTTAATAGAAATTGTCTGCATTCTGGTGCTGTAATGTGTCTATATGTTCCTAAGACTATATTGTTAGCTGCTAATGAATCAGCAGTAACAAAAAATCCTAAATTACGTTTTACAATTCTGCGCTCGTCTTCTGTAAGACCATTTGGATTTTTCCATAGGGCTATATCTCTGGACATATTCACCTCTTGAGGCATCCAGTGGTTAGCACAAGTATTAAGATATTTTTCCCATGCCCATTTATACTTAAAAGGTACTAGTTGGTTCACATCTGTTTTACCATTAATAATTCTTTTCTCTAAGACATTTACTCTTCCATTTTGCTGAATAGAAGATGTTGTTTTATCATCTATTAATATTTTTTCTGTATTCATATATTCATTTCTCTTTTAAATACTTAATAAACGTATTATTGGCATACTTCACATTCTTCGTAGGAATTATTTCCTATAGAACAGGTTGGTTTAGTATCTTCTGTGCTATTGTTTGCGATACTTACTGAATTTAGCTCGCCTCCATTTCCCGTAGACTTTTCCACGCTAGTAGCTCCTAATGTTCTTAAATAGTATGTTGTTTTTAGTCCTTTGGTCCATGCCAATTTATATGTTTCGTCTATTTTTTTACCAGACGCTCCATTCATATATATATTTAAAGATTGAGCTTGATCTATCCATTTTTGCCGTTTTGCTGCACATTCTATTAGACAGTTTGGTTCTATTTCAAATGCTGTTTTATATATTGTCTTTATGAAATTTGGAATTCTATCTATTTTTGATAAACTACCATCAAAGTATTTTAAATCAGATATTGTTACTTGGTCCCACAAATCTAATTTTTTTAAATCCTCTACTAAATATTCATTAATAATAGTAAATTCTCCAGAAAGATTTGATTTTACATATAAATTCTGAAAGGTAGGTTCTATGCTGGCTGATACACCAATGATATTTGAAATTGTAGCGGTTGGGGCAATTGCAACGCAATTTGAATTTCTCATACCGTGCTTTAGAATATGTGATCTCAGGGAATTCCAATCTAGAGAAGTTGAGTTATCGATATCAAGGTAATCACCACGTTCTTTTAATAAGAGCTCTAAAGAATCGTGTGGCATAATTCCTTTTGACCAAAGAGAGCCATCAAATGAACTATATCTACCTCTTTCTTTTGAAAGATTACTAGATGCTAAATAGGCATAATAACATAATGCTTCTGTAGATTTATCTGAAAAACTGACGGCTTCCTGTGATGAGTATGGGATTTTCATTATATGTAAACAATCTTGGAATCCCATCAATCCAAGCCCTACAGGCCTATGTTTCTCATTTGCTGTTTTTGCTTTAGATACAGCATAATAGTTAATGTCTATTATGTTATCTAACATGCGCATAGCTATATTTACAGTTTTTTGTAATTTGTCTAAATCTAGTTCAAGATTTCCATTTTTGGATTCTTTGAGATGATTAACTAAATTAACTGACCCTAAATTACATACGGCAATCTCAGAGTCGCTTGTATTTAACGTAATTTCTGTACACAGATTAGAACTATGAATAACTCCTACATGTTGTTGAGGAGATCTTATATTGCAAGGGTCTTTAAAGGCTATCCATGGATGACCGGTTTCAAATAGCATTGAAAGCATTTTTCTCCATAGGATAACAGCAGAAATTTTTTTAAATAATTTTATTTCTCCTGATATGGTTTTTTTCTCATAATCTGTATAGGATATTTCGAATTCTTTACCATATTTATCATGTAGGTCAGGGCAGTCTGAAGGTGAAAATAAAGTCCATTCTTTATTCTCATGTACTCTTTTCATAAATAAGTCTGGAATCCAATTGGCAGTATTCATGTCGTGAGTTCTTCGCCGTTCGTCACCAGTATTTTTACGAAGTTCTAAGAACTCTTCTATATCTAAATGCCATGTTTCTAGATATGTACATACAGCTCCTTTGCGCTTACCTCCTTGATTAACAGCAACAGCTGTATCATTTACTACTTTAAGGAAAGGAACAACACCTAGGCTTTCTCCATTAGTACCATTTATATGACTCCGTAGAGCTCTAACTGGAGTCCAATCATTACCAAGTCCACCAGCATATTTTGCTAATAATGCATTTTCTTTAATTGCGTCATATATACCTTCTAAGCTATCTGGTACAGTTGTGAGATAGCAGGAAGACATTTGTGAATGCTTTGTTCCAGAATTAAATAAAGTTGGTGTAGAACTCATAAAATCAAAGGAAGATAATATTTCATAGAATTCTATGGCTTTTTCTTCTTTATAGTTTTCTTTTAGTGCTATGCCCATGGCTACCCGCATGAAAAATATTTGTGGCAATTCAATGCGAGTGTTATTTATATGTAAAAAATACCTATCGTATAAAGTTTGTAATCCTAAATATTTAAATTTTAGGTCTCTATTATGATCTAATGCATTTCCAAGTTTTTTAAGGTCGTAACTTCCCATGTTTGGAGACAACAATCCTGAAGAGATGCCTTTTTTTATAAATGACTCAAAGGCTTCTTTATACTCTGTTGCCATATCTTCATGGTTCAGTTCTTTTCCTAAAACCTCCTTTCTAATAGTATGTAGTAAAAGACGGGCAGTAATATAATTATATGCTGGTTCTTTTTCAATTTTTGCTCTGGTAGTAAGAATAAGAGATTTAAATACTTCGCTTATTTTAATGCCGTTATATAAGTTTCTTATTGTTTCTTTTAGAATTCCTTCTATATCTAATAAGCTTTCAAAATTAGTATATGCTGACTTTATGATTGATTTGAGTTTATCGATATCTAATTGACGCTTTATGCCAGAATCTTCTACAATTATTGATTGAAATTCATTTTTTGGTTGTAGTGGAGAAAAATTATGTTCAGTCTTTCTAGCTTGATTTCTTTTTTCCCTATATAGGACATAAGATCTTGCCACATCATGCAAACCAGAACGCATCAATGATAATTCTACTTGATCTTGAATATCTTCTATATGGAAAGTAGCTCCATCAGTTTTATTTCGTATTAAAGCGGTTACTACTTGACTAGTTAGTTTTTCTATTAGCTCTCTATTACTAATTGATAGAGTGTTCTGCTCATTTCGAACGGCTATAAAAGCTTTTGCCATTGCTGTGCTTATTTTATGAGGAGTGAAGTATACAACTGAGCCATCACGACGAATAACCTTATACTTCATCCATTGATTCTCACTGCCATCTTTTGTAGAAAACATTGTTTCAACTAAATTATTTATTTTATTTTCCATTTCCTAATTCTTTTTATAAGTACTGTGTAATTTTATGTTTATTAAACAGTACAAAAACTTTAATCTATATGTTCAATACAATATATAGTACTTTTATTTAATCTAAACACTAATGGTAGTGTTTAGATTTTTTTTATACAAGTTAAAAATATTTTGTTTTGTTTTTTTGCAAATAATTATTGACAGATATCAGATAAAGATTTTTGGTAATTTAATTGTTTGTTTTGATGGCGATATGTATTCTATTGATTACACTATCTTTGTTCATGACAATTAATATTTTGTTAAGAGAAGGAGTCTTAGTGCTTCCTGTTAGCGCAATTCTTAATGGGGTGGCTAATTCTTTCATTGAAATATTATTATCATTTATAATTTTTTTTATTGACATATCTATATTATCTAATTGCCATTCTATATTTTCTATTTCTGCAAGAAATAATTTTAATATGTTTTTATCTTCTTTATTTATCTGTTTCAGAGATTCCACTGTTGGTTCTAAATAGAAAATCATGATAGAGTCTACTAGATCTAACAGTGTATTTGCCCTATCTTTAAAAAGTTCAATAATTCCTTGCAAGTTTGCTTTATTAAAATCTATATTTTTTTCTAGAATATCTTGGTATATCATTTTTGATAGGTCAATAGAGCTTGTGTTTTTAATGTAATGAGAATTTACCCAATTTAGTTTTTTTGGTCCCATTGAGCCGATGACTTTGAGAGGTTTTTAAGCTCAAACCATTTTACTAATTCTTCTCTGCTAAAAATTTCATCATTTTTGTGGCTCCATCCTAATCTAGATAAATAATTTACCATTGCTTCAGGTAGGTATCCAAGTTTTTTATATTCTAGTACGCTTACAGCTCCATGTCTTTTAGATAGTTTTTCTCCATCAGAAGCTAGAATCATAGGAATATGACCGTATTGTGGTATATTTGCTCCCATTGCATTTAATATATTTATTTGTTTAGGAGTGTTATTTACATGATCATCACCGCGTAACACATGTGAGATTCTCATATCCCAATCGTCTACCGCTACGCAGAAATTATAAGTTGGTGTTCCATCAGAACGAGCAATTATTAAATCATCTAGTTCTTCATTTGGGAAAATAATTTCTCCTTTTACTATGTCATTCCATTTGGTTACTCCATGTTGTGGAGCTTTGAATCTTATTGTTGGGTTTCGTCCTTTTGGTACTTCTGGTAATTGTTTTCCTTTCTCTGGTCGCCATAGACCATTATATTTTGGTTTTAAGAAATTTTTTCTTGCTAACTCTCTCATGGATTCAATTTCTTCTGGTGAGCTATAGCAATAATAAGCAGATCCATCAGTTAGCATTTTTTGAAGTACTTCTTTGTAGCGTTCCATTCTGTTGGTTTGATATACTGGTGTTTCATCAGGAATTAGTCCCAACCAAGTTATTCCTTCCATTATAGATTCAACAGCTTTTTTAGTTGACCTTTGTAAATCTGTATCTTCTATTCTTAATAAAAAAATACCATTATTATGACGAGCAAAAGCCCATGAGAATAGTGCAGTACGTGCACCGCCTAAATGAAGATCTCCTGTTGGAGAAGGAGCAAAGCGAACTCTGATTTGATTATTAGACATAAAATTTATTAAAATGTATTAGAATAAAATGCTAATTGTTTAAACTTAAGCAAAAACGTTAACAATATATAGTCATTATAGCCCATAAATTAATAAACATTTTTCGAGGTTTTTGATGTCGAGGCATTTCCTTACTTATTTGTTCGAACCTCGTTCTATATTGCTTGTTATTGACTCACAGGTAAAGATAAAAATTTCTATTCCCAATGTAGTTAAAAAAATATTACATGTTAATTATAGTACTATTTTGGGGTTTCATTTGGAAGAAAATTCTTTTGAAGAATTAGATTCTGAAAGGGTTGATTTAGCTGTGGTATGTACATCTAGAAACTTAATATCAGAAGCATTAAATTTTATATCTTTATTTAGGCCAATCTCTCTCATAATTTTGCATTGTCCTGTTTATGATAGGTTTGATGATAAAAGCATCTTTTTTTGTAAAAAATGGGCTATTGATCATCAGTGCGAATTATTAGGCCCAGAATCCTCAGGAATACAAAGACCGCATAGTTTGTTAAATATTAGTTTGCATAACCATATGTCTAAATCTGGCAAAGTGGCTTTGATAACACAATCTAGATCTATTGCAGCTTCTGTAATGGATTGGGCAGAAGATGTGAATGTTGGTTTTTCTTTGATAGCTTCTGTTGGAAAGAAAGACTCTCTTAGTATATCCAAAATATTAGATTATTTAGTTTGGGATATACATACGGATAGTATAGTCCTTTATTTGGAAGACATTACAGGTATTGCCAGAGAATTTATTAGTGCATTAAGAGCTTTAGCCAGAGTTAAGCCAGTGATTGTTTTAAAAGCAGGACAAGATGATTATAGATCTGATCTGGTGTTCAGTGCGGTTATGAGAAGAGCTGGTGCTGTTAGGGTGCAATATTTTATACATTTATTTTCTGCGCTTAAAGTTTTATCATATCCAAATAAAATCTATGGCCGTAATATAGTATTATTATCAAATGGGAGCGGCCCTCCACAACTTGCTTCAGATATGATGAATCGTGCGTCTATTTTGACGAAGGCTAACTTAAGTATTGAAACATTACAATATTTAGAATGTTTTATAGAAAAAGATGATATTAAGGAAAATGTTATTATTGTTTATAAACCTATTACAAGTGAGATTATATATAAGATTATTAATGCTCTTTTGATTGATAAGAGAGTTGATGGCATTTTAATATTATTAACTCCCGACTTTTCTTTGGATAGTTTCACAGTTACAAAATCTTTAGCAGAAATAACATCAAAAACTAAAAAGCCAGTTATCACTTGTTTAATGGGTGATGCTGAGATGAGGCCTTTGAGGGCATTATTAAATTCTGTAGGAACCTATGCTTTTAGGACTCCAGAGTCTTCTGCTTATGCTATGGGTGTTCTAGCAGAACACCATTATAATCAGCAGATGTTATTACAGGTTCAACCTTCTGTTCCGTTTTATTTATCTGGTCATATTGAAGAAGGACAAAAATTGATAAAGAGAGCTATTCTTAAAAAGAGTCTTTTCTTAGATAGGAAAGAGATAGAATCCTTATATAGTTTATTCAACATCAATTTTTCTAGAAAGACTAATGTAAATCAGGAAGTAGGACCTATTAGCATAAAAGTATGGTCTGACATAGTATTTGGACCAGTAATTTCTTTGCATGGAGGTACTAGTAATGACTTTTCTTACCAAGAAAATATTGGTATAGATATACCACCTTTAAATAATTTTCTTGCTAATCTTCTAATTGAGCGTAGTGGAGTATATAAGAATAATACAAAGCCAACTATAGAGAAGGAAGTATTTAGTAATTTACAACATATTTTGGTACAAATTTCAGAGTTAGTAAGTGAATTTCCAGAAATAGATAGTTTGAGTATAAAAGATTTTTTTGTTGGCAAGGATTATTTGAGGTCATTAGATACAGAAATATTATTAAGATCTAATATTTTGAGCAATATTTCATATAAGGAAATTAACTATCCACATATGGCAATACATCCTTACCCAGTTGATCTGATTAAAAAGATTACCTTGAAGAATAAGATTTCTTGTACTATTAGACCGATTAGGCCAGAAGATGCTGAAATCTTGCAAGGTTTTATTAGAGGATTGTCTGATAAAACAAGGTATATGAGATTTATCTCAGCGATGAAGGAACTAACCCCAAAAATGTTGGCTCATTACACTCAAATTGACTATCATAGGGAGTTAGCTTTAGTTGTTGTTACTTCTGAGAAAAAACAATATAAGAATAATGATAATTATGTAATAACAGAAAACATGATAGGTTTCGTGCATTATCTGTATAACGAAGATGGAATTGGTGCTGAATATGCTTTGGTAGTGGGAGATGAATGGCAAAGACTTGGCATAGGTAAGCATTTGATGTCATATATTCTTCAGATTGCTCGGGCGAGAGGGCTTGATTATATAAATGGTTATGTTTTAAAAAACAATAAACCAATGCTTACTTTGCTAGAAAAACTAGGATTTTCTAATATCCAAGATAAGGAAGATGCATCTATGCGTCTTGTTAAATTTAATTTAAAACAATAGATTATTATTAACTATATTTGTTATGAAGGATCTTATGTCTTGTAGTTCTTCTTCATTGACATTATGCCCATGCGTATATTCTTTTTTTGTAATTAGATAATAACCGTTCTTTTTTAGTTCTGATATGCAAGTATAGAACTTATTAATTGGTATTATTTCATCAAACAAGCCATGTGCAATGAAAAATGGAGTATTTTTGTTTGCATTGAAAATATTTGTTATTTCATTCTTAATATCTGGTAAATAGCCAGATAAGCATACTACACCTGCTATTTTGACACTTAAATTCATTGCGGTATATAAAGATATAACACTACCTTGCGAAAAGCCTCCTAATATAATATTTTCACTACGAATCCCTTGGCTTATTTCTTTTTTTATAAGATGTCTAATTATGTTTGCTGAATCTTGGATGCCGCTAATATCAATGTTTTCACTTAAATCATTAGATTTTATATCATACCAAGCTCTCATTATTGAATTATTATTGATTGTTATTATTCTTTTTTTTGCATCAGGACAAACAAATCTTAATTTTAATTCTGTTATGTTCAAATAGTTTAGCAACTGAAAGCTATCTGTAGAGTCAGCCCCAAGTCCATGAAGCCAAATTATTGTATGTGTAGGGTTTTCGTGAGTTGTTATATCGACAGTATTAATATTCATATTGATAGCTATATAATTATCATTTGTTTGTATTATGCAAGATCAAGTTTTGTTGTAAGTATTTTGTTATTTTCAAAAATTGCTTTTGCAAAATTTATTGCATTATAATGTATCTTGGTTGGATAATATATGGTTTTAATATATCACTTTGCTGGTATAATTTGTTATTTTAAAGTTAAGTCTTGATAATATTGGATTTTAATGGTTAATTCTTCTACCTCTTTATCAGAAAATGATCGAAATTACCTAAGAGAGGTAATTAGCAGGGCATTAAAAGATGCCGTTGATCTCGGAGCTAGCGATGCAGTTGCCTCTATTTCGGAAAGCAAAGGTTTATCAGTTTCTGTCAGAAAGAATGATATTGATACAATTGAACATACACATGATCGTTCTTTAAGCTTAGTTGTTTTTAATGGAAAAAGAAGTGGGTCATCTTTTACTTCAGATTTTTCTATAGAGTCTATAAAAAAAACAGTAGAAGCTGCTTTTTATATAGCTAAGCATACAGCTATTGATAATGCATCTGGTTTACCTGAATCAAATCTTTTGGCACAAGAACAAAAGGATTTTGATGTTTATCATCAATGGGATAAAACAACAGAGGAAATAATAGATATAGCAAAGATTTCTGAATGTTCAGCTATGGGATTTAATGATAAAATTACTAATACAGATGGATCTTTTATTGACTGTGAAGAGAGTTACTCTTTGATAAGTAATACATTAGGATTTTGTGGTGATCACTATTATTCTGATTATTCATTGTCTGTTGTACCTATAGCTAGTGGTAAGAATGGTAGTATGCAGAGAGATTTTTGGTGTACTAATAATTGTAATCCTACTAAACTTTTAGATCCTGTTGTTGTAGGTCGTGTTGCTGCTGAAAGAGCGTTATCTCGTATTGATGCTAGGCGTATTCCTACAGGTAAATATCCTGTTTTATTTGAAGCACCTGTTGCATTGGGGTTGATAGGGTCTTTTGCACAAGCATCAAGTGGGAATAACCTTTATAGAAAATCTAGTTTTTTAGTTGATGCTTTGGGAAGAAAAATTTTCCCAGATTTCATTGATATAGTTGATGATCCTCATATCTATGGCGAAATTGGCAGTTCTTCCTTTGATTCTGAAGGAGTGGCGACAAAGAAAAGAAAAGTTGTATCAGGAGGAATTTTAGAAGGTTATTTTTTGTCTACCTATACTGCTAGAAAATTAGATATGTTTACTACAGGAAATGCAGGTGGCTCACACAATTTGTATATTAACTCCCAAAGGACTTTAGAAGAAGATAGTCTTGATACAATGATAAAGAGAATGGATAAGGGGTTATTGGTTACAGAATTAATTGGGCAAGGTATTAATTATGTGACAGGTGATTATTCAAGAGGAGCTTTTGGTTATTGGGTAGAGAATGGTAAAATACAACATGCTGTTCAAGAAGTAACTATAGCTGGTAATTTGTTGGATATGTTTAGCAAGATTGTTGCCGTAGGCTCAGATAAAATTACAAGAGGTAATAAAACTTCAGGATCAATTCTAATAGAAAACATGTCTATTGCTGGATATTAATTGATTTTTATGGCTTTTATATTTTATACAAAATATTGCAAATATGTGTTTTTTATGTAAGAATCATCTAAATTTCAATTGATGTACAGGTGATTTATAACATCTAGGCATTTCCGTTATTGAACTTTTTATGTATTTACTTTTTCACTAAGAATCAATGCAGCAACTAATAATTTTGTTGGTTTGTTGTTTGGTTTTATATTAGGAATTAAAAATGAAGACCTTTGTGGCTAAACCGCATGAAGTAGTGCGGAATTGGTTTGTAGTTGACGCAAAAGGAAAGGTTTTGGGTCGTGTGGCCAGCGAAGTTGCACATATTTTGCGAGGAAAACATAAGCCAGAGTTTACTCCTCATGTTGATGTTGGGGATTTTATAATAATTATCAATGCTTCTGATATAGTGGTAACAGGAAATAAATCTTTTAGTAAGAATTATTTCAGACATACAACTTATCCAGGTGGAATTCGTCAGACTAATTTTGAAAAAATGCAAAAACAATTTCCAGGAAGGGCTATTCAGAAAGCTGTTAAGGGAATGTTGCCGAAAGGTCCTTTGGGTTATGCTATGATCAAAAAACTTAAAGTTTATGCTGGTGAAACTCATCCTCGCTCTGCTCAGCAGCCTAAGTTTCTGAAATTCTAAGGAAATATGTATGATTGGTGATTGGAATTATGGCACAGGTCGACGTAAGACCTCAGTGGCACGTGTTTTTATGAAAAAAGGTGTAGGCAATATCATAATTAATGGCAAACCTCTGGATGATTTTTTTGCTCGTGAAACGGGTAGAATGATTGTGAGACAGCCATTAAATCAAACAGATTTTTTGAATTCTTTTGATTTTAATATAAATGTTTCAGGAGGAGGTGAGACTGGACAAGCTGGTGCCATCCGTCATGGAATTACTAGAGCTTTAATAGATTATGATGTTAATTTAAAACCAGCCTTATCCAAAGCTGGTTTTGTTACTCGTGATGCAAGAGAAGTTGAACGAAAGAAAGTTGGTCTTCGTAAAGCTCGGCGCAAAAAGCAATTTAGCAAACGTTAAGTCTTTGAAACTACTCGAAAAATGGCTGTTAGCAATAGTATTGCAAAACAGCCATTTTTTATGTGCTAAAATTGTATAACATATTTAAAATATTTTATAAACTCTAACAGTCATATAATTATATGAAGAATTCTCTAAATAAAAAACTTAAAGTTGGAATAGTTGGTGGGACTGGTTATACAGGAGTGGAATTACTAAGAATTTTGTTAAATCATCCAATGGTCGAAATATGTGCGATCACGTCACGTAAAGAGAGTGGTCTAGATGTAGAAGAATTATACCCTAACTTACGTAATCGTATATCATTAAAATTTTCTTCTCCTGATGAAGTTGACCTGACTATTTGTGATGTTGTGTTTTTTGCAACTCCTCATGGTGTGGCAATGTCGCAGGCTAAAAACTTAGTAGATTCTGGTACAAAAGTTATTGATCTTGCTGCTGATTTTCGCTTGAAAAACAAGTCTGTATTTGAAAAATGGTATAAAATACCACATGAATGTCCTGATATTTTAGAAAATTCTGAATACGGGTTAGTCGAAATTAATCGTCATCGTATATCTTCAGCTAATGTAATAGGCAATCCTGGATGTTATCCTACTACTGTTATACTTGGTTTGACCCCATTATTAGAGAACAATAATATATTTATAGATTTAAACAGAATAATAGCTGATTGCAAATCAGGTATATCTGGGGCTGGTAGAAAACTAGAAACATCTTCACTATTTGCAGAGTCATCTGATAATTTTAAAGCCTACGGTGTTCTTGGGCATAGACATCATCCTGAGATAGTGTCTCAATTAGAACGAATTTCTGGTAATAAAGTAAATCTGATTTTTGTCCCTCATTTAGTCCCTATGATAAGAGGAATGTTTTCTACTATTTATACTAAAATACTGCCTGAGTACTCTAATCTAGATTTTCAGAAAGTTTTTGAAGAACGATATAAAGATGAATTTTTTATTGATGTAATGCCATCAGGGAGCTTTCCAGAAACTAGATCGGTAAGATCATCAAATAACATTCGTATTGCTGTTCATAGACCAAATAATGGTGATGATTTGATTATATTAGTAATTCAAGATAATTTAGTTAAAGGTGCAGCTGGTCAAGCTGTACAGAACATGAATATACTGTTTGATTTTCCAGAAGCAACAGGGTTAGAACAAATAGCCGTTTTGCCATAAGTGTCAATTAGATTTATATTTGATTTGTCTAGCATAAGGAGGCGAAAGTATTGTTATGGATTTTATAGAAAATATGAATTTGTCATGTGATTCAGAATTAATCTTTACAGAATCAGCTGTTTCAAAAGTCAAAGGCCTTTTAATAGAAGAGAATAACCCCAATTTAAATTTGCGTGTTTTTGTTCAAGGTGGAGGTTGTTCTGGTTTTCAATATGGCTTCGCTTTTGATGAAGATATAAATGAGGATGATATTGTAGTGACCAAAAAAGATATTAAGTTAGTTGTTGATGAAATGAGTTTTCAGTATTTGAAAGGAGCTGAGATAGATTATAGAGAAGACATAGAAGGAGCACAGTTTGTTATAAATAATCCTAATGCAGTAACAACATGTGGATGCGGATCTTCTTTTTCCATCTAACTCAAAATCTAGTTGCTAGAGGCTAATTTAATAGACTCATTATTAAATTTAGCTAAGAAATTTATTTGTGTTTGATAAAAAGCCATCGTGTTTTTGAAAGATTCAAAATTTGATTTGTCAATTTTTTTGGAAATTGGTAAATTTATTGTTAATGGATTAACAGGTTTATTATTTATTCTTAGTTCATAATGTAAATGTGGCCCAGTAGCCCATCCTGTTGATCCGACATATCCAAGTAATTGTCCCTGATATACTTTCTTGCCTTTTGATATTTTAGGTGCTATTTGGCTTTGATGTGCATATAAAGTTGAGTATTTATCATAGTGTTTTAGTATTGTTACCTTTCCATAGCCGTTTTGCCACCCTACAAATTCTACAACTCCATCTGCTGTTGCGTATATTGGAGTTCCTGTTGGAGCCACATAATCTATACCTTTGTGTTCAACCCAAGTTTTGTTAATGGGGTGTAGACGTTTGCCAA
The DNA here is from genome assembly GCF_000319225.1 of Candidatus Kinetoplastibacterium crithidii (ex Angomonas deanei ATCC 30255). Classification (NCBI taxonomy): domain Bacteria; kingdom Pseudomonadati; phylum Pseudomonadota; class Betaproteobacteria; genus Candidatus Kinetoplastidibacterium; species Candidatus Kinetoplastidibacterium crithidiae. Next base: position 489,925 of record NC_019815.1, on the reverse strand, counting down.
ATGTAGAACTTATCCTAGTAAATTTTACAGCGTTTCTTAGAAATGCTCTTTGAAGGCTATTACCATCAAAATCATAATAGGCTCCTATTTCTAGACCGTTATTATCAAACCATATAGCATTATATTGTTTGTCATGATTTTTAAATTCCATAGCAAGTATTTTTCCACTGCCTATGTTGTAGCCATTGATTGTTTGTACTTCATAAATTATTATGAATTGATCCCCATGTCTTAGCTCTCTTAAAAAATCTATTTTGTTACTTAAAATATCTGTCATTTGTAATGCAATAAAGTTAGGTATTCCTGCTGACTCTGTTGCTTCAAATAGAGACGAAAGAATGTTGCCAAAAGCAACACGAACATGTTTATTAGGTATTTCCACCTCTTCTGAAGCTTTATAACAATTGTTTGGATTTCTTGTTATTTGTAAATATTTTGATGCTACTTTGCCATTTAATTCTGAATTAGGCGTATGTAGGTATTTTAGCCATATTAAATTTCCTACTGAGTCGGTGGCAGCATATATGGGTCTTCCAGACATTAGTTTTGCTAATTTCTTAGCATTCTTATCGTTGCTGATAAATCTTTGAATATCTTTTATATTGCTTATTTTCAATCTTTGTAAAACAGAATTTAGATTGTCACCAGTTTTGATTATAGTTTCACTTATATATGGTTTATGAATATCATTTATTTCCAATATTCTGTTATGTACATTTAGCTTCCGCTCCCCTCTGATGATTTTTAATTGAGGCTGCTGAGCATTTTCATATTTTTGTAAGAAAAAACCTAATGTCACTACAATAGCTAAAAATATAGTTGTTATAAAAATGTATTTGCGTAACCAAGAAGATTTAATCATATTTTTGCTAGTCTAGTTTAAAGCCAAAGAAGACTTTTATTGATAGGTTTAATTTTATAAAATTCAGTAATAAAAAATTTTTATTTTAGAAAAAGCGATTGATAGTTTATAATTGCGTAATCTTAAATACAACACACATAATTTCATTCTAGTGCTATTGTTTCAGTGAGATTTATTACTTGTATACAAATTCAAAGTAAAAATCTTCTATAACTTATATTTATACTAGATGCATTTTAAATTATATCTTTAATTACATATTGTCAAGAATCTTATATGAATTCAGAAATTGCATCAAATTTATCAATTATTAGAAAGGGTTGTGATGAATTATTGGTAGAACAAGATTTTATTCTCAAATTATCAAGAAGTTATTCTAGCGGCATCCCTCTTTGTATCAAATTAGGATTAGATCCGACAGCTCCAGATATACATCTTGGTCATACGGTAGTTCTAAATAAATTAAGACAATTGCAAGATCTTGGTCATATTGTTGTATTTTTGATAGGTGATTTTACAGCTACTATTGGAGATCCTAGTGGTAGAAATGTGACTCGTCCTCCTTTAAGCAGAGAACAAATAGAGGAAAATGCAAAAACTTATTATAAACAAGCATCTTTGATCCTAGATCAAAATAAAACTGAAGTTAGATATAATTCAGAATGGTCTGATCAGTTAGGTTCTCGTGGTATTATCAAATTGGCTTCTAGTTATACTCTTGCTAGGATGTTAGAGCGAGATGACTTTACTAAAAGATATAAAAGTGGTGTTTCCATAGCATTGCATGAATTTTTATACCCATTGATGCAAGGTTACGACTCAGTTGTTTTAAAATCTGATTTGGAAATAGGTGGAACTGACCAGAAGTTTAATTTGCTTGTAGGTAGAGAGTTGCAGAAGGAATATGGGCAAGAGCCCCAATGTGTAATGACAATGCCTTTATTAATAGGAACTGATGGCATAGCAAAAATGTCGAAATCGAAAAATAATTTTATAGCAATTAATGAAACTCCTGATGTTATGTTTGCTAAAATTATGTCAATTTCAGATGAATTAATGTGGCAATATTTTGATCTATTATCATTTAAATCGATAAGTGAGATACAAAAAATGCAACAAGATATTAGTTGTGGTCTTAATCCAAAAGAGATCAAAATTGCTTTGGCTATAGAAATAGTGTCTAGATTTCACTCTTTTAAGGAAGCTAATCAGGCATTACTAAATTTTAATAGTAGGTTTCGTGATGGTATAGCTCCAGAAAATATTGAAGAAATATATTTGGGAGTAGCTCCATTGAGTATAATACATGCCATGTTTCGTTCAGGATTAACTTCCTCTAATTCTGAAGCTCAAAGACATATAGAACAGAGAGGGGTCAAGGTTAATGGGGAAAGAATAGATAATAAGTCTTTATTATTAGATAGAGGCCTACATATTATTCAGATAGGCAAGCGTAAATTTATAAAAATTCGTTTAGACTAGGTTTTTATTGGATGTAGTTGGATGTTATTAGATTTTTGATGTTTTTTGTGCCAAGTTAAAAAAATGATTGCAGTATTTTTTATAAATAGTTAAGAAAGGGAGCTGTTATGCTTGAAAACAATCGTACTATTAGTCAAATGGATCCAGAATTGTGGAAGGCCATTCAAGAAGAGGCAGTTCGCCAGGAACAACATATAGAGCTTATTGCATCTGAAAATTATGCTAGTAAAGCAGTAATGGAGGCACAGGGATCTTGTCTAACTAATAAATATGCAGAGGGTTATCCTGGCAAGAGGTATTATGGAGGCTGTGAATATGTTGATATAGTAGAGCGTTTAGCTATAGATAGGCTTAAAGAGTTATTTGGAGCTGAATCAGCTAATGTGCAGCCAAACTCAGGATCGCAAGCAAATCAAGGTGTATATAATGCTGTTTTAAAACCTGGTGATACAGTTCTTGGGATGAGTCTTGCTGAAGGAGGGCATTTAACTCATGGTGCTTCTGTTAATTCTTCTGGGAAAACTTATAATTTTGTCTCATATGGTTTAGATGAAAATGAAGTATTAGACTATAAAAATATTGAAATTTTAGCTAAACAACATAAGCCAAAACTTATAGTAGTAGGAGCTTCTGCTTATTCATTGCAAATAGATTTTGAATATTTAGCTAAGATTGCTCATGACAATAACTCATTATTAATGGCTGATATTGCTCATTATGCAGGGTTAATAGCCGGAGGAGTTTATCCTAATGCGGTTCCTTATGCTGATTTTGTTACATCTACTACACATAAGTCTCTTCGTGGTCCTAGAGGTGGGGTTATCATGATGAAACCTCAGTATGAGCGCATTATTAATTCTGCTATTTTCCCAGGAATTCAAGGTGGGCCTTTAATGCATGTAATTGCTGGTAAAGCAGTGGCTTTTAAAGAAGCTCTTGATCCAAGTTTTAAACAATATGCAAAACAAGTGTTAAGTAACTCAAAAGTCATGGCTGATACTTTAGTAAAAAGAGGATTGCGTATTGTCTCAGGAAAAACAGAAAGTCACTTAATGCTAGTGGATTTGAGATCTATAGGGATAAGTGGTAAAGATGCTGAAATATCTCTTGGCAAAGCTCATATCACAGTAAATAAAAATTCTATCCCTAATGACCCAGAGAGCCCATTTATTACTAGTGGTATTCGTTTGGGAACTTGTGCTGTTACTACTAGAGGGTTTATAGAGTCAGATGTCGAACTTACTGCAAACTTAATAGCTGATGTTTTAGGTAATCCATACGATGATACAAATATAAACAATGTACGTAATCAGGTTCATGAGTTAACATCTAGATTGCCTGTGTACAGCATATAGTTATGCTAGTTTTTTAGGTTTTTGTATAGTCATTAGATACTTTGTTTAAGTATATGGCTATACAAATCTTTTTTGATTTTTTGTAAAAGTTTATTTTTTATGAGGTGTCCTTTTTGTTGTCATTGTGAAACCCAGGTTATGGATAGTCGTGTTTCAGATGATAAAGATTCAATTCGCAGGAGAAGACGTTGTCTTTTATGTGATAAAAGATTTACTACATATGAGAAAGTTGAATTATTTTTTCCTACTGTAATCAAAAAAAATGGATCAAGATGTGATTACGATGTTAGTAAATTACGTAGAAGTATTTTTATAGCTTTGCGCAAACGTTCTGTAAATTCAGATGATTTGGAAAAATCTGTATTTAATATAGAGAAATTAATACTGGCAAGTGGTATGCGTGATGTAACTACTGAGTATATTGGGGAGTTGGTTATGCAGGAATTAAAAATTCTAGATAAGGTAGCTTATATTAGGTTTTCCTCAGTTTACAAAAGTTTTAAAAATATAGATGAATTTATAAAATTAATACAAGAGGTAATATAGTCCTTATTAAATTTTTTTAACAGAATCATTTTATGCCCGATTTATATAATTTATCTGATGAATTTTGGATGTCTCAAGCTTTAGATTTGGCTAGGAGTTCTATTTGTGTAGCATGGCCTAATCCAAGTGTTGGTTGTGTTATAGTAAAGAATAATTTTTGTATAGGCAAGGGTTCTACTCAGTCATTCGGAGGATCTCATGCTGAAGTATGTGCATTGCATGATGCTATGGGTAAACATTATGTTTTGGAAGGATCTACAATATATGTAACACTGGAGCCTTGTTGTCATTATGGAAAAACTCCACCATGTGTTAATGCATTATTAAAAGCCAAACCAAAAAGTGTTGTTATAGCTGTATTAGATCCAAATCCTGTAGTAAATGGCAAAAGTATACAAATATTAAGATCAGTAGGTATAAATGTAAAAATAGGAATTTGTGCAGAAGAAGCAATATGGTTAAATATTGGCTTTTTTTCTAGAGTTATAACATCTTTGCCTTGGGTCAGAACAAAAATAGCCACATCGTTAGATGGTAGAAGTTCTTTATATAATAAAAAATCACAATGGATAACCTCGGAAAGCTCACGTAAGGATGGACATTATTGGAGGGCTCGCAGTGGAGCTATTCTAACAGGTATAGGAACAATAATAAATGATAATCCTATTTTGACAGTTAGACATTTTCCAATATCTAGGCAGCCTATTAAAGCAATTATAGACGATACATTTTTAATTGATTCTAATTCAAATATTTTTGATGGATCTAGAGTAGTTATATTCACAACTATTAATGATAAAGAAAAAAACAAAAAGATTATTGATCAAAATGGAGAAATAATTCTAGTAGATAGTATCGGTAAAAATTCGAATAAGATAAATTTATCTAGTGTAATGAAATGGTTTGCCGAAAATTGTATTAACGAAGTCCATGTTGAAGCAGGACCTGGATTGAATGGGAAACTATTAAAAAATAATTCTATAGATGAAATGTTGCTATATTTTGCTCCAATTTTAATTGGTGAGGCAAATACATTTATAAAAATACCATCTATAAATGAACTAAAAGATGCTGTTGCTTTTTCTACTCTTGAGTCAAAATTAATTGATAATGATATAAGAATAAGAGTATATAACTATGATAGATGGAATCTTATAAAAGAAAAGTGCATTTTACAAGACATGACTTAATAACGGATTTGATTATGTTTACAGGGATAATAGAAGATATTGGCTTTATAACTAATATTTATAATAGTTCTAACTTAGAAAATATTAATAATGGCATTAGATTATTTGTGAAAGTAAACAATATAGATCTGAAGAGTATTTCTATAGGAGATTCTATATCTATACAAGGCGCATGTATGACTGTTACTAATATAGAAGGTAGTGGTTTTTATGTTGATATTTCTCAAGAAAGTTTGAAATGTACAGTAGGCCTTTCTTCAGTAGGAGAAGTTAATATTGAAAGAGCTTTAAAACTAGAGTCAAGAATGGGTGGGCATATATTATATGGTCATGTTGATTGTATAGGTAAAGTATATGATTTTAGTCCTTGTGGCGAATCCAAAGCATTAGCTATAGATATCCCTACAAATTTTGCTAAATTTGTGGCTTATAAAGGATCTATAGCAATTAATGGAGTTAGTTTAACTACTAATTCAGTTGTGGACTATAATGAGTTTTCCAGGATGACAATCAATATTATTCCACATACTCAGGTTACTACTACTTTACATAAATTATCAAAAAACGATTCTGTAAATGTAGAAATAGATAGTATTGCTAGGTATGTTGATAGAATTTTAACTTTTAATAAATAAAATATGCTACAATAGAAACCATTATATTTTAGGACAGATGGCCGAGTGGTTGAAGGCGCACGCCTGGAAAGCGTGTATACGTTTATAGCGTATCGGGGGTTCGAATCCCCCTCTGTCCGCCATATAAATATTATTTTGTTAGATATCTAGATTGTTTATCCCAAAGCGTTTGGTATATTCCTGCTTTTGAGATAAGTTCTCCGTGTGTTCCTGAATCAACAATTGTTCCTTTGCTGACTATAATAATTCTATCCATTTTTAGAATAGTAGACAATCTATGAGCGATAGTTATAACAGTTTTGCCAATCATCATATCTTCTAGGTTTTGTTGAATTATAGACTCAGTTTCAGAGTCTAAAGCTGAAGTTGCCTCATCTAATATAATTATTGGAGAATTCTTTAGTAATGCCCTAGCAATAGCTATCCTTTGTTTTTGTCCTCCAGATAGTTTTATGCCTCTTTCTCCAACATGTGCATCCAGTCCGGTATTTCCATTAGTATCTGTGATACTGTCTATAAAATCTAATTTTGTTTTTTTTATAACATTTTTTAGTTGTTCCTCTGATACGTTATTAGCCCCACAAACAAGATTATCTCTTATAGATCTATGCAGTAAAGAAACATCTTGTGTAACTACGCTTATTTGTGATCTTAAACTGTCTTGAGTAACATATTTAATATTCTGTCCATCTATACATATAGATCCATTTTCTACATCATGCAATCTAAGTAATAAATGTATTAGTGTTGATTTACCTGCTCCAGATGGTCCAACTATAGCTATTTTTTCTTTTGATTTAATTGTTAATGTTAAATTAGTTATAACCTCATGTTTTTTTTCATAGGCAAAAAACACTGAATCAAACTTGATTTCTCCATTCGTTATTTTTAAGGTTTTTGAGTTATCAAAATCTTCAATTTCTCTAGATTGAGATATTGTTCCAATACTGTCTTGTACAACCCCTACGTTTTCAAATATGTTTTTTACTACCCACATTAGCCAACTTGACATATTATTTATTCTTATTACTAAGCTAATAGCTAAAGTAATAGATCCTAGAGATATTATATTTTTGCTCCATAACCATAGTGCTATGCCTGCTGTTGATACTATTAATAGACCGTTAATAGCAGTGAGTGCCGTATCTATTTCCGTTATAAGCCTTAAAGCCAATTGATGCGTTTTTATTTGTTCTGTCATTGTTTTTTTAGCATATTCTTCTTCTTGTTTTGTATGAGAGAACAGTTTGATAGTAATTATATTTGAATAGGTATCGACAATTAATCCAATTAATTTAGATCTAGTCTCAGATGAGATAGTAGAGCGTTTTTGAATTAGTGGAATATAATGCACAAGAAAGAACACATAAACAACAATCCAAATTAATAGAGGAAATATTAAATGCCAGTCAGTTTGTGAAAATATAAATATGGCACTGCTTGTATAAACAACCACATGCCAAATTGCTTCTATTGCTTGTATTGCAGAATCTCTTAATGCTGCACCAGTTTGTATCACTCTGTTAGAGATTCTCCCTGCAAAGTCATTATAGAAAAAACTAATGCTTTGTTTAAGAATATACTTATGATTTTGCCATCTTATTAATGCAGCCATATTAGAGGTAATGGTTTGTTGAATTAGCAAATCATGCAAAGCAAATATGATAGGTCGACAAACTAATATTACTATCATCATTACTAACAATTCTTTATAATGCATTCCAAATATTTTTTCAGGATTGCTTGATTGAGCTAAGTCTATTATATTTGCTACATATTTGAATAATGCAATTTCAACTAAAGAAACCCCAAGCCCTATAAAAAGCAAAATTATCAAAATCGTTTTTATTTGTTTTAAGTAATAGTAAAAAAACGATGATACTTTATATGGAGGTGGAATATCTGGTGTCTCTCTGAATGGATCAATCAGATTTTCAAAATATGAAAAACATGACTTTTCATCAGACATAATACTTCCCTGAATAAATTATTATTAAAATACTTAATAATATAACACTAAAGCTAATTTTCCAAAACATATGTCATGGTTAGTTATAGTTATTACTCGCATAGTCCTACTACATTAGAAAATCCAGCATCTACATGTATTACTTCACTAGTTATTCCAGAAGATAGATTTGATAATAAAAAAGAAGCTACGTTTCCTATGTCTTCAGTTGTAACATTTCTTTTGAGTGGTGCATTATTTTCCACAAATTTTAGTATATTTGAAAAATCTTTTATACCACTTGCAGCTAATGTTTTTATTGGCCCAGAAGATATCCCATTGATTCTTATTCCTTTAGATCCTAAATCATTAGCTAGATATCTTATACTAGCTTCTAAAGAGGCTTTTGCTAGTCCCATCATATTGTAATTTGGCACAAATCTTTCAGATCCTATATAACTTAGTGTAACTATAGATGTTTGTGTATTCATTAAAGGTAATAATGCTTTTGTTAAAGCAGGTAAACTATAGGAAGAAATTTCATGGGCAATACGAAAATTTTCTCTATTGAATCCATCTAAGAATTTATCGGATATAGAATTTTTATTTGCAAAAGCTATTGAGTGGACGAAACCATCTAAATTATCCCAATATTCTGAGAGTTCAATTTTTAATTTTTCTATAGAGTCATCATTACTTACATCGCAAGGTAAGCATATTTTGCAATCCAGCTCCCTAGACAGTTCTATAACACGATCCTTCATTTTATCTGTTACATATGTTATGGCTAATTCTGCTCCTTGGTTTTTGCAAGCTTTTGCTATTCCATATGCAATAGAGCGATTTGATATTATACCTGTAATTAAAATTTTTTTTGATTTCAGAAATCCCATAGTCTACTCCTATTTAATAGATCAAGATTTTTAGTTTTTATGAATGATTTATTCTTCATAAGGTAATTTTATTTTTTTGCCATGTTTGATAATATCGTTCTTTAGTTTATTTAAATAGCGTATTTCTGTGACAGTTGTGTTATGTTGTTTTGCGATTTTTGACAAATTATCTCCAGGGCGCACAAGGTAGTCATAAGTTTTTTTATGAATATATTTTTTATTTGTTGCTAAAGAAATAACATGTTTTTGTTCTATCAATAGTAGTTGCCCTGAGGCTGTTTTTTGTTGGGTTCTTATGTTATTGGTTTTTTTTAATTTTGCTTCAGAAATTCCGAATTTTTGAGCTATAGACAAGAAAGTTTCGCCATTTTTAGATTTATATATTTTCCAGTTACTTAAATTATCTGTAAATTTTTTTAAGTTTATGTGAAATTTTTCTATATTTTTTGCTGGTAACAAAATTGTTTGAGAATGTTTAGAAGATATTACTGGTCTGTTATGGGACGGGTTGAGAGCTTTGAACTCTTCAAGTGATATTTCTGCTAATTTTGCAGCTACTTCAATATCAATATCTTTATTTTTTTTACTGTTTTAAAATACGGTTTATTTTCTACCTTAGGCAGATCAATTCCATATTTTTGTGGGTTTGTAATAATATTCTTTACAGCTTGTAGTTTTGGTACGTAATTAGTAGTTTCTTTTGGAAGTTGAAGATTAATATATTTTGTAGATTTATTAGATTTTTTATTTTTTTCTATAGCTTTTTGGACGACTGATTCACCGCAATTATATGAAGCTAGCGCAAGATGCCAATGTCCTTGTCTCTTATATAGAGATTCTAAGTAATCTAGCGCAGCATATGTTGATACTATTGGGTCTCTTCTTTCATCGAGCCACCAATTTTGCTTTAAATTAAAGTGTTTGGCAGTTCTAGGTACAAATTGCCATAACCCAGAAGCTTTGTTTTTTGAAATTGCAGAAGGATCATAAGCACTTTCTATAAAAGGCATAAGAGCTAATTCAGTTGGCAATCCTCTATTATTAATCTCATTAACTACAAAGTATAAATATTTTACAGATCTTTCAGCAATACGTTTTATAGATTCAGGATGATCTTGATAATATTGAGTCCATTGTTTTGATAAATTATTACTTAAGTTAGGAATTTGAAAACCTTTTCTAATCACATCCCATATATCATCAGGAGCACTAGCATTGCTAGAAAGAACTATACTTTTTAATTGTCCTATCTGTGGACGCACAAGCATAGTGCATCCAGTTATAAGTGCACATATAAATATAAAATAAAATTGTATAATTAAATTTTTTTTAAGACGCATTTTTCCATTTTCTTAATTCTATAAAGACATCTAATTGTGATTTAAGTTGGATTTTAGCATGTAAAGAGGCTGATTTGATGATATTGATATAGTCTGTTCTTAGAAAAGGGTTAATATATGACTCTCTAATAATAGAAGAAGGTATTGTAGGGTAACCATATCTCCTCAACAATTTTGCATGTTTATAACAATATTGCAAGTATCTGTTATCTGTATCAACGTCTATTGCCCAAATTAAATTACTTATAGTATATTCATGAGCACAGAAAATTAAAGTATCTAGTGGTAGGTTACAGAGTTTTTTAAGTGAATTAAACATTTGTATATAATTATTTTCTAAAACACGTCCACATCCAGCTGAAAATAGGGCATCGCCACAAAATAGAACTTTACGATTCTTAATTGTTTTGCCATAAAAAGCAATATGGTCATCAGTATGACCAGGAACATCTATTGTTTTTAATTTAATACCAAGTTCACGAAATTTTATAATATCATTTTCTATTAAATGATTGTTACAAAAAGGCAATTTAGATTTTTTTGATGCGAATACTGGGGTTTTGAATTTTTTAGATAGTCTTTCTACGCCGTCTGTATGATCTTTATGATGATGAGTAATTAGTATTGCAATGAGTCTTAATGAATATTTTTCTATAAATCTTAGTACTACTTCATAATCACCAGGATCTATTACTGCAATTTTTCCATTTTTTATGATAGACCATATGTAATTGTCTTTAAAGGCGGCTATTGGTAGAATCCCTCCAAAATTTATAATTCTATTAACAAATTTTCTATCTAACATTGATGATGTATCCTGTGTTTCTTATATTTTCTAATCTTATTAATTTTTTAAGTTAAATAAATCATATTTTTTATAAAACTAATGTTTTTATCTATAAAGAATCCAAGTAAGTTATAATATACAAATTATAATTTGACTGTAAGTCTATTTACATTAATTTAGATAATTTTATGATAAATAACATTAAGTATGTTGAGCTTTGGACAGATGGAGCATGTAAAGGAAATCCTGGTATAGGAGGATGGGGTGTTGTTGTAAAATGGCCAGATGGAAGAGAAGATAATATTTATGGAGGAGAAAGTAAAACAACAAATAATCGTATGGAGTTGTTGGCTGTAATTAATGGTCTAAAGAAATTGGGTAGTAGTAACTATCTGGACATAGTAATTTATACCGATTCTCAATATGTTATGAATGGGATAACTAAATGGATAAACGGTTGGAAACATAAAGGTTGGAAATTATCAAATGGTAAAGATGTGAAAAATAAAGATCTTTGGGAGTCTTTAGATAAATTGTCAGAAAATTATAATATTAATTGGAATTGGGTAAAAGGCCATTCAGATAATTATGGTAATAATAAAGCTGATAAATTAGCAAATATGGGTGTGGAAACTATATAAAAGATTTATTGAAAAGTTTAATTTTTATGAGACAAGTGATTTTTGATATTGAGACGACAGGATTAGATGTTTCAGATGGGCATAGAGTTATTGAAATAGGATGTGTTGAAATAAATAATCGCATTATTACAGATAGATATTTACATTTATATATTAATCCTCATAGAGAAATAGATGTTGGTGCTTTATCTGTTCATGGTCTAACAAGTGAGTTTTTATCAGATAAACCGGATTTTGCAGATGTTATTACGCAATTTCTTGATTTTATTAATGATGCCGAAATAATAGCTCATAATGCACAATTTGATGTTAAATTTATAAATAGTGAATTAGATAAATTAAATTTAGGAAACTTATCTAAATATTGTAGAAAAATTACAGATTCATTATCTTTGGCTAGAAAAATCAGACCTGGTAAAAGAAACTCTTTGGATGCGTTATGTGATCATTATGGCATTTCAAATTTAGACAGAAAGATGCATGGAGCTTTACTTGATTCTAGGCTTTTATCACAAGTTTGGTTGGCTATGACTAGAGGGCAGAACGAGTTTTTAATTGATGATTATGAAAGAAATAAGAAGTCTTTCCAGATTACAGATAATCACGCAAAGATATCATTACCAGTAATTATTCCAAAAGAAGAAGAAATTAATAGTCATCAAGAATATTTGAGAAATATGAAGAAAGAATCTTCTAATAGTGTTTTGTGGATAGAGCTAGATAGAAAAAACTTAAAGAATAGTAAATAAAAAATGGCTTGATAATTACTTTTAATTCACTTTATTACTTATAATTATCAAACCATATAATTTTAATTATTACTAATTGATTGTTTTTGTATTTTTCTAGGTAATACAGCTCTTGGTAATGCAGTATGAGCCATTTTTCTTAAAGCCTCATCCGCTCCAGGATGAATTGGAACTGTAAGGCATATTTTTGAAGTTGTGACTGATACTTGTGCTCCTTGTGCTGATCCGGCTGCCAAGAGATATTGTCCTGCGTTATATACAGCATTTGCCATGTTTTCGGCTTCAGCTATAGTAAGTTCAGATGTAGTTAGCATTAATGCGGCTGTGCCAACAGTTGGGATTCTTTTGCTTTGATTAGAATAGGTTCCTCCAGCTATATTTAAAGATAATAGAGCCGGATTATTTTGTATTAATCTTTTTACTGCTAATGGTTCTAGCGGAAGAATCCTTAGATTAGATTGAGTCATAGCTGCTCTTATTGGTGTTGCTGGGACCCCAATTATTTGAGTTACAGCATCAATCTCTTCTTTATTGAGTTGTTGTAGTGAATTAGTAAAAGGCGCATCTATAACTTTATAGTCTTTATGAGCATATAATCCGTGTGCTGCTAGTATTTGCTCAATAGTTGTTCTACCTCCAGATCCAGCTGGTCCAAGGGATATTTTTTTCCTTTAAGGTCTATAATTTTTTTTATTTCTGAGTCTTGTCTTACTATTATGTGTGCTAATTCTGGGTAAAGACTCCCAAGAGTACGTAATTCAGCAAAAGGACCATGTCCTTCAAAAGGACCTGTCCCGTTATATGCCATTAAAGCAATGTCAGCAGGAGCTAAAGCTATAGTTGCATTTCCTGTTCTCAGTAAGTCAATATTTTCAGTGCTACCACTTGTTATTAATGGTATCATTTTGACCTGATTTCTTTGTGTAATATCAGCTATTGATTGAGCAAAGACTAGATATTCTCCTTTGTTTGGACCGCCTGCAAAAGGATATCCATCTTGCAATCTTGCTAATCTACCATTTATTCGTGTAACCGAGCGCTCTAGTTCTTGTTGCACAACTTTTTGTGCTGTTTTTGAAGATGTATAAGGAATAGAAGTAGTAATTGTATTTAAGGTACTTAAAAGTCTTTCTGTTGCAGGTTTTTGTAATCCTGACTCTAAAAAAGGAGCTTCCTCTGTTGTATAGTTATCAGAAGAGACTCTTTCCCAATTGTTATTTTTTTTACGGTATATAGCACTTGCATGTGCAATTATCCTATCACCAGCTTTATTACCACTGGAATCGACTCCTATAATACTTCTAGGCCCGGCTCCCATTAGGGTGACCAGAGCAGCAGCCCCTGGTTGATCCCAAGCCCCTAAGTCTATATTTTTATTGGCTTCTAATATTACATCATAGTAAACTACTCTTCTGTTCTCATCTGATGGAGCTGTGCTATCTATAGCACTACCCATTCTATTTAGTTTAACTATTTTAAAAGAATTAGAGCCAAAAGTTTCTTGAAGTCTTTTGTTTAAAGCACTATGTAATTCAGTAGAGCTAGGTTTCCTCTCACAGGCAGCTAGAATCAAGCATAATGACAATAATAATATTTTCTTAAAAAAGTCCATTACACCCCTCCAACACAAGGTAATGATATTAGAGCTGTAAGGATAATTACATTCATAATATCAACTAGGAAAGCTCCAGTTAACGGAATTACAATGAAGGATTGTGGGGCATTGCCATGTCTTCCTGCTATCGCTTGCATATTAGCAATAGCAGTTGCTGTAGTTCCTAAGCCTATGCCACAAAAAGCTCCGGCCATAACTGCAGATTCATAATCTTTTTTTAGAGCTTTAAATACTACTAAACAACAATACAAGGCGCAAACTATAGATTGTATTACTAGAATAAATGCTAAAGGACCAGCTAATCTTGCTGCGCTTGCTAGGTCTAAAGTCATCATAGTTAGCCCTAAGAAAAGAGATAACATAACCGTACCTAGTATTTCTGTTGCTTTATCATTAAGCCTAAGTCCTGTAATAGGTCCAAGATTCCTTACTATAATGCCTATTGCTAAACACCATAGAAAATTTGGTAGACTAACAGTAGAACTACCAACTAATTTAGATAAGTATGTTCCTCCAACTAAAGTAATTAAAGCAACTGTTAAAGATGTGATAAATTCTGCTGGGGTTATTTGTTGTATATTATTTTCTTTCTCGCTTATATCACCATCAGTTTTTGCTTTGATTCCTTGTTGCTTTGGAGTAACTATTTTATAACGTTTTATTAGCCATTCTGAAATAGGTCCGCCTAGAACCCCACCAAATACTAGTCCAATAGTAGCAGAAGTCATTGCTAATGCTGTTATGTTTTGAATATTGTTAAAATCAGCAAAGCGTGCTGCGTAAGCAGCTCCAGTACCATGTCCACCAACCAAAGTTATTGTCCCTCCAACGAGCCCCATTAGTGGATGCATATCTAATAAATTTGCTAATCCTAATCCTACAATATTCTGTATAAGAAGAAATGGTGCTAAAACTAATACTAATACTATTAGTTTAGATCCTCCTTTTGCTAATAGTTTTAAGTTTGCTGTTAAACCAACGCATCCAAAGAATAATAATAAGAATGTTGGTTTAATGGCAGTATCAAGGTATATTTGAATACCACACCATGCAGACAATATATGAGTCATAGTAGCAAAAATAAGTCCTCCAACTATAGAATCTGGAACACTATATTTAGCTAAAATTGTAATTCTTTTTGTCAAATAGCGCCCACTAAGCAGAACAAGACAGCAGGCAAGTAGTGATTGTATTAATGAAAGCGAAATCATGTGGGCCTTTATTATCTTATGGCGTATTTAAAAAACAGATTAACTTATTCTATCTTTAGATAAGTACTCTGAGCCATTACAAACAAAAATAATAAACAAGTTCAATATTTTAATAAAGATGTTTTCTATTTATAGTGACTTGTTTTGATTTAGTGCTAATGCTTTTTAGTCTTTGGGACGAGCAGAGAGCACATGCGGCTGTTGTACAGCTTTTTCTTTTTATAACCATAGAAATTTTTATTTCTTAATCCTATTATCATTTCTTTTATTGTATTTTGTTTTAAAATTATATATTAAAAAAATTAACTTAATGTATAACAAAACTTAACATTCTAACATGAAGAAATAATATTCTATTTATTAGCAATTCGTGCTAAATCAGGAATAAATATTAAGTTGTATAAATTAACTAATTTGCTGATAAAACAAATTTTTGATTAAGTTATTTTATTTAAGTCGTAACATAATAGCAAACATGTATAACAAATTCACTATATTTAGAATTATGTTTTCCAAGTTATAGTATTTATTCAATAAATATTCTTCAGTGTATTAGCATATTTAAAATTATAATACTAGGCTTAGAATTATATAAAAAATTCTAGTGCTAATTTTTCATCAAAAAATTACAAACACTACTATTAAATACCTTCGGGTTTCCAATATTCATACCATGCGAAGATCCAATAATATTTATTCTTGTGTTGTTAGGTATAATTTGTTGTAATTTATCCAGTATTTCTGGGTAAGGACTTGGGCTTAATGATCCTCCAATTAATAAAGTTGGCATTGATATATTGGAAAGATTTTCTATATTTAAAATAAAAGGGGGTTCTTTAGACTGTGCAATGAGAGTCTTTGCATTATCATGTACCATTTGTTTAAACCAACTTACCATTCTTGCCCAGGTATTTTGTCCGCTTACTGTATCAATGAATAGCTGCAAACCTTCTTCTTTTTTATTTTCAAGGACTAATTTACTTGATCTAAGTCTAAAATCATCTCTTTCATCAAAAATGTTAACCATCCCTTCTATTTTAAATCCTCCAGGATCTGCAAGTATAAGTTTATCTACTATACTTGGTTCTTTAATTGCTGTTTCTATTGATATGGCACCACCTCTCGAGTGTCCTAATAAATAAACTGGACGATCAATAATTTTTTTTATGAAAGTTATTAAGTCATTAGAATGTTGCTTTACAGAGAAATTTTCATAGTTACTATTACAATCGTTTGGCCAGTAATGTCTCAAATTTATTGAGTATACTTCGAAGAAGCTACTAAAAACATCTATCTGTTTTTTCCAGTATCTGCTATCACATAATGAACCATGTACCATAACAATAGGTTTCCCTTTGCCAATTTTATTGTAATATAATTTGTAATTATTAATTTCTGTTGCGATCATAGTAGCATTAAGTTTTTAATAAATATGTGTTTGTAATGTTAATTTATCATTTTTAGTTTCTTTTCAGCTTTTAAAGAAACTTCTGAGTTTTTATATTGTTTAGTTATTGTTCTTAAAATTTCTGTAGCACCTGAGATATCGTTCAGAGCTATTTTATTGTCTGCGATTGTAATGAGAGCTTCTGGTATTCTATTGGTTGAGTTGTTTTTGATATAGTTTTGTAGTTGTGCTATTGATTCTTTAAATTTGCCAAGTTTATATTTACAAATCCCAGAGTAAAATTTAATTTCGTTTATTAATTTAATATCATAATTTATTTCCAGAATTTTATTAAATTTCTCTTCAGCTTCTGAGTATTTTTCTTTTTTCAATAAATCTAGAGCAATTTTGAATTCTTCTTCTAATATATCTTCTGATATTTTCTCTGACATAATAACATTAGAGTTTTTATAGTTATTATTTTCAACATGATTATTCTTAATAATTTCAACTTGGTTTAGAATAATTGCAAGTTCATGTTCTAGTGTATTAAGACGATTCAGCAATACTAGATTAGATTTTTTTATATTCTCTATCTGTAATTGTAAATCACTATTTTTTGATGCAGCATACACAGGTAGCATTAGTGGTACGAAAATTAGTATTAATGATATTAGTTTTTTCATATGTAATCTATCCTGTGTTTCTAGTAAATATTTATTTATAACATATAATGTCAACTCGTCGATTTTTTGACAAATATTCTTCATTATTAGAATGATCTAATATAGAATTTGTCTTACCAAGACTTATAACTTCAATTTGATCGTCACTAATTCCTAAAACTTTAAGTATCTTATATACTGCATAAGCTCTTCTTTGCCCTAGGGCAAGGTTGTACTCTACTCCTCCATTCTGATCTGTATTACCAATAATTTTTATTTTTAAAGAATGTTTATCTAATATTGGAAATACAAAATTTTCTATTTCTGTTATATATTCATCAGGAATAATATAGCTACAGCTGTCAAAAAACACCTGAGTTTCTTTCATGATCTTGTTTGTTTTGTTTATTTTGGCGCCATGATAGAATTCATAGAACGAACAAGATGTTATTGTACTGGTTGATAGAATCATTATAAGAACAGCAATGCTTTTTTTTATGTATGAACTAATTATATTAGTTGATCTGTTTTTCATTTAATTATAGGCCCCCAAGAAGGATCAAATATTTCATAATTTGATTTGTCTTGAATTATTTTTATTTGTGAATTAAATAGTGATATTTGAGCTATAGAATTTATTCCTTGTTTATTGATATAAGAGTAGGTTAGGTATTCCCCATTTGGTGATATGGATGGAGATTGATCGTTTCTACCAGACGTAATCAATTCTTCTTTTTTTGATGATAAATCTAGAGCATATATATTAAAAGCATCATTAACTTTTTTGACATAAATGATCATGTTTTTATTAGGGAGTGCTACAGGAGATCCATTGTAATCTCCATCAAAAGTAAGTCTTGTTATATTTTGACCATACAAATCAGTTGAATATATTTGATAACTACCGCTTCTATCACTTGCAAATATGATATTTTTCCCATCAGAAGAAAAACAAGCTTCTGTATCACATGCTGATGATTTAATGAGTCTTCTAAAAGAATTTGTTGAAACGTCCAATATGTATATTTGAGATAAGCCAGTTTCTGTCATAGTTAAAGCTATTTTTTCACCGTCTGGAGACCATGATGGAGAGCTATTGCTTCCTTTTTGATCTGCTATAATAACTCTATTAGATGTGAATAAATCATGCATGTATGTTATTGCCCTACCAGTTTCGAAACTTACATAAAGAATTTTGCTTCCGTCTGGAGACCATCTTATTGATGTTATTGGCTTTAACGACCTAAGGGCTATTTGATGATTTTTTCCATCATGATCTGCAATTTGTAATTCGAAAATATTATTTTTTTTAACTACATAAGCTAACCGTGAATTAAAAATACCTTTATTTCCGGTGCTTGTTTCATATATTCTATCGGAGATTATATGAGATATTCTTGTAATATCTTTGATTGATCCAGAGAATGATACTTTATCTAATAGATCATCTGAATTCTCAATGGTGAAATTGATTTCGTAAAGATCATCTTGTAAATGCTTTACTTGTATAGACACCATATAATCGAAATTATTTTTTCTTAGGAATTTATTATAAATATTTTTTCTTTTATCTTTCTCTGAAACTTTTGTTATCTTAAATTTATGTATGCTTAATAAATTATTTTGTATTGTTTCTATAACTTTTTGCCCTTCATATGTATTGTTATCACACTCATATATTTTAATATTAAACTCTTTCGCTATTGATTGATTTTTGTCTATATTGGGTTGCGCAGTTGCTTGAGTAAAATATGAAAAGATGGCTAGAAAAAATAACATTACTAATATCAAATTTTCTTTACGAATATTCATTTTTTTCCTATTCTTCGCGTATTTTATAGATTATATGTAGCTGAGAATCTTCATTAGAAACTTGTTTTATTATAAGTTCTTCACATCTTAAGATGCCTATTTCAACAGCTTTATCTAAGGTTGTATTTTTGGATGATTTTATCAAAATTAATTTATTTATTTCATTTTTTTTATTTATTTTAAATAGAAATTCGGATGATTGGATGCTTTCTAATTGTAGACACGAAAATCTAGGGTATGTTATTCCTGATAGAATACATGTCTTTATGTCATTTTTAGTTTGTTCGTTTAAGAACGTTTCCTTTGGCGGATATAAAACTATATTAGTTTGATTTTTATGTTTTATGTCCTCATTATGTTTGTTGGAAGTATATGTATTAATCTGTATATAGATCAATAATAAATACAAAAAAAATATGAAGGTGAGTATTTTTTTGTGTTTAATAATTTTCATATTTCGGGGTGATGAGAAGTACTTAGTCATATATAAATATGAATTCCCACAATACTATATGTAATAGGTTAAATTTCAAGTATTTAAAATCAATGAACATAGAACATGCCTTATTATTAATTTTAGCTTTATATGATTTTACCGTTTATTTGTTAACTATATTTTTTATATTTTGTTTTTGTATTATTTTTAAAAAATCTTTTATAAAAATTCTGGATTCCATGGAATATTTCTTTATCATTTTTATTATATAAATATAAATTGTTTCTGATAATGATGACCCTAATATAGTTATCGTGACTAATAATAGTGATTCTATTGCGTGAGGAATAAAGAAAGTAGAATCAAGATTTTGTTGTTTGGAAAAATAGTTAATTATTTCAATATTTTGCATTATGAAGCCTAATAACCCAATATAGAAAATACTATTTATTAGTATATACATTCCGTCAATTTTATTTTGTATATCTAGTATTTCTTTTATTAAAGTTGCTTCCATAGCATTTTTAGCAGAATGATTTCTTTCTAAAAATTGGGACTTTGAAAATTCATTCATTCCTGATTCAAAGATCTTGGGTATAGTAGATTTATTGTTTATGCTGTGATTCTTTTTATGTAGGTCTATTAAATTTACACCAGACCAGAATTCTTTTGTAAATTTTTTGTTGCTTTTTGAATTGGCATTTAAATTAATTATAGTTTTTATTGCTGATCTAAGGAATAAAAACATAACTAGAAATTGATATATAATTATAATTCTTGTTATTACGCTTAGATTGTAATAGGTTAAAATTAAAGACATGCTTATACCTTGTTTTTTATCTTGTTTATTGTTTTGGAAATTTTATCCAATTATTAATTCTTTATAGATTATTCAAAATTTTTATTAGTTCTTGTGAGGCTGATTCTATAGGAATCTTTATTGACTCATTTGGTGATTTTCTAATCTTGATTTCGATTAAATTATGTTCCAAATCTTTAGGTCCTATGTTAATTCTGCAAGGTATACCTATCAAATCCCATTCTGCAAACATTATGCCTGGTCTGGTGTTTCTGTCATCAAGAATAACATCAATATTGTGTGCTTTAAGCATATTGTATATTTGTATTGCTATATTTTTTACATTATCATTTTTCCATCCTATTGGACAGATAACAACCTCAAATGGAGCTATAGATTTTGGCCATATTATTCCTAGGGCATCGTTATTCTGCTCTATAGCAGCAGCCATTATTCTAGTTATTCCTATTCCATAACACCCCATTTGCAAATATTCTTTTTCGCCAGATTTATTTAAAAAAGAAGCTCTTAAATCTTGCGAGTATTTTGTGCCTAGAAAAAATATATGACCAACCTCTATACCTTTTTGTAGAGAAAAATAGCCATTGCCATTAGGCAAAGGATCTCCCTCAACAACATTTCTTATGTCCGCAATTATATCTGGTTCTTTAAGATTTATTGACCAATTGACGCCAATGTAGTGGGCGTTTTTTTGATTAGCTCCACAAACAAAATCACTCATGTTTGCAACTGTAGTATCTGCTACAACACAGACTGGTTTTGCTGTATTGATAGGTCCAATATATCCTGGAGGACAATTGAAATATTCTTCTATTTCATTTGATGTTGCAAAACGATAGTTATCTATTCCTAATATTTTTTTTGCCTTTACTTCATTTAAAGAATGATCTCCTCTGATTAATAGTAAGAAGATATTTATGACGTTATCACTTTCACTTGCTAGAACAATTGATTTGATTGTTTTAGTAATTGGTATTTGTAAGAATTCTGATAACTTTTCACAGGTTGTTGTTTCTGGAGTTGGGATAAGTGTTATTTTTTTCTCTGCACATAGTCTTTTATCTAATAAGCAAGGAGCTGCTGCTAACTCTAGGTTGGCTGCGTAATCTGAATTTTTATCATAGGCTATCGTATCTTCTCCTGTTTCTGCTAAGACATGGAATTCATGGCTATATGTTCCTCCTATAGATCCGGTGTCGGCTGAAACAGCGCAGAAATTGAGTGACATTTTTCTAAAGATTTTTGAATAAGTTTTGAACATAACATGATAGCTTTTTAAAGCATTTTCTTCATCGACATCAAAAGAATAGGCATCTTTCATTATGAATTCTCTGCTTCTTAGCATGCCGAATCTTGGTCTTACTTCATCACGAAACTTAGTTTGAATATGATAAAAGGTTAATGGCAATTGCTTATAGCTGTATATTTCATTCCTAGCTATGTCTGATATAACTTCTTCTGATGTTGGCTGCAAGACGAAATTTCTATTGTGTCTATCTTTAAATCTAAGCAATTCAGGACCGTATTCCTCTATTCTTCGAGATTCTTGCCATAGTTCAGCAGGTTGTACAATAGGCATAAGTATTTCTATAGCCCCGGAATTCGTCATCTCTTCTCTGACAATTTGTTCTATTTTTCTTAGAACCCTTAGGCCTATGGGCATTATGTTGTAGATTCCTCCTGCTAATTTTCGTATCATCCCAGATTTAATCATTAGCTGATGACTGATAATTTCTGTTTCTGAAGGTGTTTCTTTTGCTGTGTGTATGTGATATTTAGTGGTGTACATGTTTTCTGTAGTTATTTAAATGTTTATAATAATAATTTATTTGTCCATTGTACTAAATTGTACTGAATTTGATTAGGTAGACTATCATCATGTTAGATAGCGAGGGATATCGTTCTAATGTTGGAATCATTATTGCCAATTGTAAAAATGAAATTTTTTGGGGAAAAAGAATAAAAGAAAATTCATGGCAGTTGCCGCAAGGAGGTGTTAAACAAGGAGAATCTCTGGAGGAAGCTATGTATAGAGAGCTCCATGAAGAAGTAGGGTTGAGACCAGAACATGTTAGAATAATAGGAAGAACTAAAGAGTGGTTACATTACAACGTTCCTATGAATTTTATCCGTAAAGAATGTAGAGGATTCTATAAAGGGCAAAAACAAATATGGTTTCTCTTAAGGCTAATTGGGCAAGATAGCGATGTTTGTTTGTATTCTACAAGACATCCAGAGTTTGATGAATGGAAGTGGCGTGACTATTGGACTACATTGGATGTTGCTATAGACTTTAAGAGAAAAGTGTATAGCCAAGCTTTAAAAGAGTTATCTGTGATATTATTTCCGAGTAGGACGTAATTGCTTATTTGTTTTATATGGGCGAAAAGTTTTACATTTTTTATTAATTTTAAAGATAAACATATCAACTGAACATGTTAGAAAATATAGAAAAACTTTCTTTGTTGGTAGATAAATTAATAGAGCATTCTATTAAGTTATCTTCTGAAAACCTTGCATTGCAATCAAGCAATAAATATGCAGAGGATGAGATGGCTTATCTTAAAAAGACTTTTGTTGACCAAGAGTCGGAACTTTCGTCTTTAAGGGATAAATCTAAAAAATTAGAAGATCTTGTTTTCGTTCTTCAAATAGATATAAAAAAAGTAGAGGAAGATTTGAGAGCTCAATTGATGCAGAAAGAAATTGCTTGGAATGAAAAAGAATCTTCTTGGAACGAGAAAGAAAAAACCAATTTAGCTTGCAAAGCTAGATTAGAAGAGCAAATTTTATCTTTAGAACAAAAAAACACTCATCTTAGAGAAAGCATTTTAAGTGGTGTAGATAGATTGAAAAGATTGAAAACTATCTTGCCTTCATTTGACTTAAAGGATGGAGATATAAATGGAGCAGCTTGATACTGTTGTATTAGGTAGAGAATACTCTTTTAGGTGTTCAAAGAATGAGAAAGATAATCTTGTTGAGGCTGTAAATTATTTTAACAGATTGAGCTCTCAAATTCAGGATTCTGCGAAAAACTACACGAATGAAAGAGTGGCTGTAATGGTTGCTTTACAAATTGCTAGTGAGTTAATGAGCACGAAAGTTTTAGGGTCAGAAAATTCATCTGAATCAGGATTCTCAATGGGTGAGATAAGCAAAAAAATAGATTCTATTGTTCTTAAAATAGAATCTATTTTAAAAAAACAAAATAATCCTATTTTTTTTGCTTAGTACATAATAAAGTATAAAGCCGTTGATTATCATTAACATGGAGAGTATCTGCCCCATGCTATAGGTACTACTGTAAATGGTAATAATATAGTCAGGCTCTCTCCAAACTTCTCCTATACATCTTAATATGCCGTAAAATATTAAGAATATTGCGCTAGTTTGTCCTAATAATCTTTTTTTATGCAGAAATATTTTTATTATTATAAATAATACGGGACCTTCTAATACACACTCATATAGTTGGGAAGGGTGGCGGTATATATTATCATGTGCGTTTAGAAATATAATCCCCCATGGAAGACTGGTTGGGGTACCGAAAAGTTCGCCATTTATAAAATTTCCTATTCTCCCTGTCGATAGCGCTAGAGGAACAGCTTGGGCTATAAGGTCAGATATTTCCCAGAATAATATTTTTTTATTTTTAGTATAGTAATACATAAATATTATTACACCTATCAAGCCTCCATGGAAAGACATGCCTCCATTCCTTATATAAAAAAGTTCTAATAAATGGTCATAGAAGTAATCAGCTTTATAGAAGATTGCGTAACCTAATCTTCCTCCTAATATTGCTGACATCATCCCCCAATATAGAATTTCTTCTAGGTGTTTTTTTGTTATTTTGGTGTATTCTGATCTAGAAATATTTTTTAAACTTACCATATATATAAGCATTAATCCAATTAAGTACATAATGCCATACCAATATATATGGAAATTTCCTATTGATAAGGCTATAGGGTTTATATATATAGGCTGTTCTATTATCATATAATATATTCTATAATTAGTGTTATCATAATATCAAAGGTAATCAGGATACGTTAAGAATAGTAATTAGTCTTAATGTTGTTATTAAGATATTTTATTTATTTATAAAAATGTTGACATTATCTTCTTTATGATAGATAATCGTCATCTGTTTCGCAAATAATTGAATTTGTGAATCCAACTGATCTTTAACAATTGAACAATCGATAATTGTGGGTACTTGATGGTAGTTTTGAGGCATATATTTATATATGTCGTGCTAAAAACAAACAAGTAAGTACTCATTAAATTATAAATTTTTTTCCAGAGACATCTGAGAAACCTGTTTATTTTTTTGAGTAAATCGTATTTTCAAATTATTTTGAATTTGCGCAAAATGCAGAGATTAAACTGAAGAGTTTGATCCTGGCTCAGATTGAACGCTAGCGGAATGCTTTACACATGCAAGTCGAACGGCAGCACGAACTTCGGTTTGGTGGCGAGTGGCGGACGGGTGAGTAATATATCGGAACGTGCCCAGTAGAGGGGGATAACTACGCGAAAGCGTGGCTAATACCGCATATTCCCTAAGGGGGAAAGCGGGGGATCTTCGGACCTCGCGCTATTGGATCGGCCGATATCGGATTAGCTAGTTGGTGAGGTAATGGCTCACCAAGGCGACGATCCGTAGCTGGTCTGAGAGGACGACCAGCCACACTGGGACTGAGACACGGCCCAGACTCCTACGGGAGGCAGCAGTGGGGAATTTTGGACAATGGGGGAAACCCTGATCCAGCCATTCCGCGTGTGCGATGAAGGCCTTAGGGTTGTAAAGCACTTTTGGCAGGGAAGAAATAGCATTGGCTAATATCTGATGTGAATGACGGTACCTGCAGAATAAGCACCGGCTAACTACGTGCCAGCAGCCGCGGTAATACGTAGGGTGCGAGCGTTAATCGGAATTACTGGGCGTAAAGAGTGCGCAGGCGGTTCGGAAAGAAAGATGTGAAATCCCAGGGCTTAACCTTGGAACTGCATTTTTGACTACCGAACTAGAGTGTACCAGAGGGAGGTAGAATTCCGCATGTAGCAGTGAAATGCGTAGATATGCGGAGGAACACCTATGGCGAAGGCAGCCTCCTGGGGTAACACTGACGCTCATGCACGAAAGCGTGGGGAGCAAACAGGATTAGATACCCTGGTAGTCCACGCCCTAAACGATGTCAACTAGCTGTTGGGATCTTCGGATCTTAGTAGCGCAGCTAACGCGTGAAGTTGACCGCCTGGGGAGTACGGTCGCAAGATTAAAACTCAAAGGAATTGACGGGGACCCGCACAAGCGGTGGATGATGTGGATTAATTCGATGCAACGCGAAAAACCTTACCTACCCTTGACATGTCTAGAATCCCGAAGAGATTTGGGAGTGCTTGCAAAAGAACTAGAACACAGGTGCTGCATGGCTGTCGTCAGCTCGTGTCGTGAGATGTTGGGTTAAGTCCCGCAACGAGCGCAACCCTTGTCATTAGTTGCTACGAAAGGGCACTCTAATGAGACTGCCGGTGACAAACCGGAGGAAGGTGGGGATGACGTCAAGTCCTCATGGCCCTTATGGGTAGGGCTTCACACGTCATACAATGGTCGGGACAGAGGGCTGCCAACCCGCGAGGGGGAGCTAATCCCACAAACCCGATCGTAGTCCGGATCGTAGTCTGCAACTCGACTACGTGAAGTCGGAATCGCTAGTAATCGCGGATCAGCATGTCGCGGTGAATACGTTCTCGGGTCTTGTACACACCGCCCGTCACACCATGGGAGTGGGTTTTACCAGAAGTAGTTAGCCTAACCGCAAGGAGGGCGATTACCACGGTAGGATTCATGACTGGGGTGAAGTCGTAACAAGGTAGCCGTATCGGAAGGTGCGGCTGGATCACCTCCTTTAAGAGCATATGAACTACATATTAAGTGCCTACAATTATCGATTGTTATTTAGCTGAGATTGGTAGTAAGCAGGGTTGCGACAGATTCTTCATTGGGGTTTGCCCAAAGTTATGCTAACCCTATAAATGCATGGGTCTGTAGCTCAGCTGGTTAGAGCACCGTCTTGATAAGGCGGGGGTCGTTGGTTCAAGTCCAACCAGACCCACCATCTGTTTGAGTAATACCTTTCTGTGGTACTATGGGGGTGTAGCTCAATTGGGAGAGCGCCTGCTTTGCAAGCAGGAGGTCATCGGTTCGATCCCGTTCACCTCCACCAATTTAGAATTTAATTTTTAGGCTTGTTTCAAGTTTAAAAATTAAGTTTTATTAGCTGATTGTTCTTTAAAAATCTAGAAGAGACGCAACATAAATATGTATAGATTTTACATTTTGTATAATCTATACGATTAGGGTTGTGATTGCATTAATTATAATTATGTTCTTTGAGAGTAAAATCTTTAGAATATTTATGAACAGCACAAACATGTAGTTAACTTTAATTCATATAGCCTTTAGTGTTATAGGATCAAGTGAATAAGTGCATATGGTGGATGCCTTGGCGATCACAGGCGATGAAGGACGTAGTATCTTGCGAAAAGCTGCGGGGAGTTAGAAAACAAACTTTGATCCGCAGATGTCCGAATGGGGAAACCCACCCTCTTAAGAGGGTATCACTGACTGAATATATAGGTCAGTAGAAGCGAACCGGGTGAACTGAAACATCTAAGTAACTCGAGGAAAAGAAATCAACCGAGATTCCGAAAGTAGTGGCGAGCGAAATCGGATCAGCCTTTACGTTATAGCGTTATTGATAGTCGAAAAAGATGGAAATCTTTGCCATAGTAGGTGATAGCCCTGTAGACGAAATCTTTGATGTGGAACTAAGCGTAAGAAAAGTAGGGCGGGACACGCGAAATCCTGTTTGAATATGGGGGGACCATCCTCCAAGGCTAAATACTCGTGATCGACCGATAGTGAACCAGTACCGTGAGGGAAAGGCGAAAAGAACCCCGGGAGGGGAGTGAAATAGATCCTGAAACCGTATGCATACAAACAGTAGGAGCGGATTTATTCCGTGACTGCGTACCTTTTGTATAATGGGTCAGCGACTTACATTCAGTGGCAAGCTTAACCAAATAGGGGAGGCGTAGCGAAAGCGAGTCCGAATAGGGCGATTTAGTCGCTGGGTGTAGACCCGAAACCAGATGATCTATCCATGGCCAGGTTGAAGGCACGGTAACACGTGCTGAAGGACCGAACCCACTAATGTTGAAAAATTAGGGGATGAGCTGTGGATAGGGGTGAAAGGCTAAACAAATCTGGAAATAGCTGGTTCTCTCCGAAAACTATTTAGGTAGTGCCTCACGTATTACTGTATGGGGTAGAGCACTGTTATAGCTAGGGGGTCATGGCGACTTACCAAACTATGGCAAACTCCGAATACGTACAAGTACAGCGTGGGAGACAGAGCACCGGGTGCTAACGTCCGGACTCAAAAGGGAAACAACCCAGACCGCCAGCTAAGGTCCCAAATTATTGCTAAGTGGGAAACGAAGTGGGAAGGCATAGACAGTCAGGAGGTTGGCTTAGAAGCAGCCATCCTTTAAAGAAAGCGTAATAGCTCACTGATCGAGTCGTCCTGCGCGG
Source organism: Candidatus Kinetoplastibacterium crithidii (ex Angomonas deanei ATCC 30255) (assembly GCF_000319225.1). Taxonomy (NCBI): domain Bacteria; kingdom Pseudomonadati; phylum Pseudomonadota; class Betaproteobacteria; genus Candidatus Kinetoplastidibacterium; species Candidatus Kinetoplastidibacterium crithidiae. Next base: position 461,942 of record NC_019815.1, on the reverse strand, counting down.
AAGATGTAACGGGGCTAAGCAATAAACCGAAGCTGCGGGCGTGTTTTATTACACGCGGTAGGAGAGCGTTCTGTAAGCCTGTGAAGGTGGCTTGTAAAGGCTGCTGGAGGTATCAGAAGTGCGAATGCTGACATGAGTAGCGATAAAGGAGGTGAAAAGCCTCCTCGCCGTAAGTCCAAGGTTTCCTGCGCAACGTTCATCGGCGCAGGGTGAGTCGGCCCCTAAGGCGAGGCAGAGATGCGTAGCTGATGGGAAACTGGTTAATATTCCAGTACCATTGTACAGTGCGATGGGGGGACGGATCGTGGAAGATCATCAGGGTGTTGGATATTCCCTGTTGCTGCATTATAGAAGGTGATTAGGAAAATCCGGTCACGTAATTCGAGGGTGTGGCACGAGCGGATATATTTCGCGAAGTGATTGGAAGTGGTTCCAAGAAAAGCCTCTAAGCTTCAGCTGTACAAGACCGTACCGCAAACCGACACAGGTGGACGGGATGAATATTCTAAGGCGCTTGAGAGAACTCAGGAGAAGGAACTCGGCAAATTGATACCGTAACTTCGGGAGAAGGTATGCCTCATTATTGTGATGAGCTTGCGCTCAAAGCATGAAGAGGCCGCAGATAATCGGTGGCTGCGACTGTTTATTAAAAACATAGCACTCTGCAAAGACGAAAGTCGACGTATAGGGTGTGACGCCTGCCCGGTGCCGGAAGGTTAAGTGATGGGGTGCAAGCTCTTGATCGAAGCCCCGGTAAACGGCGGCCGTAACTATAACGGTCCTAAGGTAGCGAAATTCCTTGTCGGGTAAGTTCCGACCTGCACGAATGGCGTAACGATGGCCACACTGTCTCCTCCTGAGACTCAGCGAAGTTGAAGTGTTTGTGATGATGCAATCTACCCGCGGCTAGACGGAAAGACCCCATGAACCTTTACTGTAGCTTTGCATTGGGTTGTGAATAATCTTGTGTAGGATAGGTGGGAGGCTTTGAAGCATAACCGCTAGGTTATGTGGAGCCAACCTTGAAATACCACCCTGGATTGTTTGCGATTCTAACCTTGATCCGTTATCCGGATTTGGGACAGTGCATGGTGGGCAGTTTGACTGGGGCGGTCTCCTCCTAAAGAGTAACGGAGGAGTTCTAAGGTACGCTAGGTACGGTCGGAAATCGTGCTGTTAGTGCAATGGCATAAGCGTGCTTAACTGTGAGACTGACACGTCGAACAGATGCGAAAGCAGGACATAGTGATCCGGTGGTTCTGAATGGAAGGGCCATCGCTCAACGGATAAAAGGTACTCTGGGGATAACAGGCTGATACCGCCCAAGAGTTCATATCGACGGCGGTGTTTGGCACCTCGATGTCGGCTCATCTCATCCTGGGGCTGTAGTCGGTCCCAAGGGTATGGCTGTTCGCCATTTAAAGAGGTACGTGAGCTGGGTTTAAAACGTCGTGAGACAGTTTGGTCCCTATCTGCCGTGGGCGTTGGATACTTGACAGAGCCTGCTCCTAGTACGAGAGGACCGGAGTGGACGTACCTCTGGTGTACCGGTTGTCATGCCAATGGCATAGCCGGGTAGCTAAGTACGGAAGAGATAACCGCTGAAGGCATCTAAGCGGGAAACTCGTCTGAAGATAAGGTATCCCGGGGACTAGATCCCCCTAAAGGGTCGTTCAAGACTAGGACGTTGATAGGTCGGGTGTGTAAGTGCAGTAATGTATTAAGCTAACCGATACTAATTGCCCGTGAGGCTTGATCCTATAACTCTACAGGTTATTGAGATAATTATATGTTATGATATTAATTAATGTGGTTACATCCTAATTTATATTTTTGTTGCTTCTTCTTAGATTATTTTTATGTTTGTTATTTTGTAGACAAACAGCGTACAGGTTATGCCTGATGACTATAGCAAGGTTGTTCCACTCCTTCCCATCTCGAACAGGACAGTTAAACGCCTTTGCGCCGATGATAGTAGACTTTTAGTCTGTGAAAGTAGGTTATCGTCAGGCTTTTATTTAAAACCCTACAGATAAGAGTCTGTAGGGTTTTTTTGTATCTAAAATTAATTCTTAATAATTAATCTCTATGATATGGATGATTATTTAATATGCTATATACTCTGTATAGTTGTTCTATTAGTATAATTTTTACCATATGATGTGGGAATGTTAGAGAAGATAGTTTTATTTTTTGTTGCATATTTTTTTTACACTTTCATCAAGCCCATCAGCTCCACCTATAATAAATGTTATATCTTTTCCAGATATGTTATTAAAGTACATAGCAAAACTTCTTGTGTCATAATCTTCACCTTTTTCATCAAGGGCAATTATATAAGAGTTATGAGGTATAGCTAAAACTATTCTTTTACCTTCTTCTAATATTGATTGAATAGTGGTTTTATTTTTATTTCTTTGCTCTGGTTTTATTTCTTTTAGTTCTATTCGATAATTTTTGTTAATTCTTTTTTTATATTCTTCCCAAATAGAACTAATTGCTTTGGGCATATTACCACTTACTGTTATTATTGTAATTTTTATCATTTATAATGTTATATTATTCCAATAATCTTCTAAATTGTAGAAATTTCTTATGCTTGTTTGCATTATGTGAACTATTATGTAATTTAGATCAATAACAATCCATTCTCCATTGTCTATTCCTTCAATATGACCTTTAATCTTTTTATATTTGAAGGTTTTTTGTAGTTTAGAGGTGTTTAGCGCTATTGCTCTAGCATGTGTATTAGAAGTAGCAGTAGCTATTATGATCTTATCAAACAATGCTGTTGATTTTGATGTGTTGATAATTTTTATATCTTTAGCTTTAAAATCATTTAATAATGATATAACGCAGTTCTCTAATTTTGTGATTTCGTCGTTCATAGTTGAAATAAATAATTATTATTTATATAGATTATTTTCTATAATATATTTTAATACTTTATGATTTAGTAAATTACTAGCATTGATAGAAGTTTTTATGCATTTTCTTATATATGTAGAAGAAATATTACTTGGTTTTAATGGTATTATTGTAATGCTTTTTTTGTTTTGGTTTAACTTTTCTAATACTATTTCTGGTATTAGTATTGGATGATTATATCTTGGTGCTATAGCTATATTTACTATGTCTAAAATATCTTGCCATTTATTCCAACTGGAAAAATTATTTAATTGGTCAGATCCTAATATAAGAGTATAAATATTATTTTCTGGTATTTTTTTTATTGTTTCTATGGTATAGCTTATTTCATCTTTTTTTATTTCTATTTCATTTATCTTAATTTTGTTATTTTTAGAATCATTTATAGCTAGTCTAAGCATATCTAATCTTTCTATTTTTGATGCATAGAAAGATTGTTTTTGTCCAGATATTCCAGTTGGAATTAGGTGTATTTCATCCAAATGTAATGCCTCTAATGCAAGGTTAGCTATATCAATATGGGAAATATGTATAGGATCAAATCCTCCACCTAACAATCCTACTTTTTTCATAACCATTCTCTTGGATGAAGATATTTATTTAATAGAAATTCTGGGGTTTCTTTAGATGGATTGTAGTTATACTGCCATTTAACTGTTGGAGGCATTGATAATAAAATTGATTCAGTTCTGCCTTCTGATTGCAAACCAAATGACGTTCCTCTATCATAGATTAAATTGAATTCAACATATCTGCTTCTTCTATATAATTGAAATTCTCTTTCTTTTTCACTATATTCTATATTGTTACGTTTTTTTACTATTGGTAAATATGCATTAACAAAGTTATCTCCAACTGATTTTACAATGTTAAATGATGTTGCGAAATCTGGCTCATTCAAATCATCAAAGAATATACCTCCAATACCTCTAGCTTCATTTCTATGTTTTATGAAGAAATATTTATCACACCAATTCTTATAGTTTTTATAAAAATTACTTCCGAATGGTTTGAGCGACTGGTAACAAATTGTATGAAAATGTTTTGCATCTTCTTCAAAAACATAATATGGAGTTAGATCCATGCCTCCACCAAACCAAAAAACATCATTGCCATGATGATTTTTTGCCATAAATAACCTTACATTCATATGGGTTGTTGGAACATAAGGGTTTTTAGGGTGAATTACAAGAGAAACACCCATTGCTTCCCATTTAGCATCATGTAAATCAGGTTTTTTTTCACTTGCTGTTGGTGGTAATTTATCTCCTTTCATATTGCTAAATAGAACAGCTGCTCTTTCAAAGACTTTTCCATTTTCTATTAAGCAAGATAATCCTTCTCCTTTGTCATTATTCCAAGGATCATATAGAAATTTTTGACATTCAATTTCTTCTAAAGAAGACACTATATTTTTTTGTAAAGAAGTGAAATATTCTTTTGTTTTAAAATTTCTATGAATTTGCATAAATTTCCTTTAGCCAGATTTATTAGATGAGTTAGATTTTAGTGATCTCCATCCTATATCAGATCTGTATTGCATACCATCAAATGTAATATTTGATATCACTTTGTAAGCAGTTTCTCTAGCTATTCTAACAGAATCTCCTAATGTGGTTACGCATAACACACGTCCGCCATCAGTTTTATATTTTCCAGAAGAAATTTTGGTTGCAGCATGAAATGTGATGCAATCTTCTTTATCATTAGGTATCCCATTAATGATGTCGTTTTTTCTTGGAGATTCAGGGTAATTATAAGAAGCAAGAACAACACCTAATGCAACTCTTCTATCCCATATAATCTCAGCTTTATCTAATGAGCCATTTAGAGCATGTTCAAGGACATCAACAAAATCACTTTTCATTCTCATCATAATTGGTTGTGTTTCAGGATCTCCCATTCTACAGTTGAATTCTAATGTTTTTATTGGTCGTTCAGGGTTTTCTCCGGGAGATATCATTACACCAGCATAAAGAAATCCAGTATATGGAATTCCATCTTTCGCCATTCCTTGAATAGTAGGCACGATAATTTCTTTCATAATTCTATTATGAAGATCTGGAGTTACTATGTTGGCAGGTGAATAAGCACCCATGCCTCCAGTATTAGGACCTTGATCACCATCCTTGAGTCTTTTATGATCTTGACTTGTGGCTAAAGGCATGATGTTTATACCATCTGACATTACAATAAAGGATGCTTCTTCTCCAGTTAAGTACTCTTCAATTATTAGTTTATTAACATTTTTTTTGCTAATCATATCAATTACTGCTTCCTTAGCTTCTTCTAAGGTTTCAGCCACAACAACCCCTTTTCCAGAAGCTAATCCATCTGCTTTTATAACAATAGGGGCTCCTTCTGTTTCTAAGTAGGAAATAGCCTCTTCTATGTTAGTAAAAGTGGCATATTTAGCTGTAGGTATACTGTGGCGAGACATAAAGTCTTTAGCGAATTTTTTAGAGCTTTCTAGTCTAGCAGCAGATTTTGTTGGGCCAAATATTCGTAAGTCTTTACTCATGAACTTATCTACGATACCCTCTGCCAAAGGAACTTCAGGGCCAACAATGGTCATTTTTATATTATTTTCTTCTGCGAATTTTGCTAATTCATCTATATTTTCGATTTGAATATTTTTTATATTATTTGCATTTGATGTTCCTCCATTTCCAGGAGCTACATATACTTGTGTCGTTTTTGAAGATTGAGCTATTTTCCATGCCAAAGCATGTTCACGACCACCAGAACCAATTATTAATATTTTCATTTTTTTTTCGCGCTTTTTAATTAAGATTATTTAGAAATCATTGTTCTATAACAATGTAGTGTATTGTTTTAACTTGTTAAGATGGCATTGGTATATGTAGATTGTATATCCTCCAAATTTTCTAAATCTAAAAGCAATTTATTCATTTTTATTGATTCTTCTTGGTTGAGATGAACCAAGCTTAAAGGCTTCATTATTATATCATTACTAAATTTTAGTTCGTTAAATTTACTTTTAAAAAGGTTATATAACTCAGTACAATATTCTATTTCACACAATACTTCTATAGAAGCATCTTCTAATGTTTCTATTTCTTCTACATTAAAGTTTAATGCTGTTTCAAATATTTCTTCTGGATTGTGTCCTGCTGGAAAAATAAATCGTCCATATTTTTTGAACAAGAAAGACACAGATCCGTCTTGTCCTAAATTACCATTATTTTTTGTAAAAACATGACGAACTTCTGACGCTGTCTTAGTCCTATTATCCGTCATTGCGTAAGCAATGATAGCAGAACCATTAATTCCATATCCTTCATAATAAATTTCTTCATATTTTACAGTATCAGACTCTTTTGATCCTTTATGAATTGCTCTATTTATATTTTCCTTTGGAATATTTGCATTAGATGCCTTTTCCAGGGAAGATCTTAATTGTGGATTTGTATCTGGATCTGGTCCGCCATTTTTTGCAGATACGGTTATTTCTCTGATTATTTTAGTCCATAAACGGCTTTTCCTTTCATCTTGTCGGTTTTTTCGATGTTGAATATTAGCCCATTTACTATGTCCTGCCATAGTTCACCTGTAAAATTTAATAAACACAATATATAAAATAAGATATAACATATTTGCTTAGTTTTTAGTCATATGCAAAAAAGCACTCAAGATTTAATTGAGTGTTACTTTAGTGTTATTTATTGACTATTATTAATTGTTATCTAAGTTAATTATAACAATTTGAATTTTATTAAATATAAATATTTGTTGCAAAAACAATGTAATATAAAAAATATATTTATTGTATTGTATTGTATTAATTACTTACAACGTATATAATCAAAAAATCAGTAGCGGGGTGGAGCAGTCTGGAAGCTCGTCGGGCTCATAACCCGAAGGTCGTAGGTTCAAATCCTGCCCCCGCAACCATGATAATATCTACTAGGTCTTCAAAATTCTTCCTGTCTTACATCGTAGTTGATTTTTATATTGTTCATTCTTTTATAGATTGGTGGGCATAAATTTGTTTTTCTGTTATAGACATAATTTTCTTTATTATTGTTTTTTGTAAAAGAGATATAAAATCATGTTTTATGTTACTTTTTAAATTTAAATCTTTGATTTAAAGCTATATATCAATGTTAATGAGGTTATTTGTAATGTCTAATATGTCTCAGCAAATGCTTTTACAAGAAATGATGGATAAATTTGGTTTTAAGAAAGAGAATCTTGCTGCCTATTTGGGAGTAAATGGCAAGATTTTAAATTCTTGGTTTGCTTCTAGTCTAAGTACAGAATATACACCTATGCCTAATGGTGTTTTTAATTATATATCTGAGTTTATTGAAAAAAATTCTTTATCTGGTGTATACAATCTTCCTTTGCGAAATAAAATTTCTTTCTTTGGTAAAAATCATCTTTTGTCAGTAGAGCAATTTGATCGTGATTCAATAGAAGAAGTATTCTCCATTGCTGATTTAATGGTACCAATAGCTCGTCGTAAAAAAATTTCCAGAGTTTTGGAAGGAGCCGTTTTAGGAAATCTTTTTTTTGAAGCCAGTACTCGTACTAGAGTTAGTTTTGGAACAGCTTTTTGTAGGCTAGGTGGTTCCGTATGTGATACAACTGGTTTTACTTTTTCTTCTATGGCTAAAGGCGAGTCTATCTATGATACTAGTAGGGTAATTGCTGGTTATGTTGATATAATGGTTGTTCGTCACCCTGATCGTGGTTCTGTTTCAGAGTTTGCTAGAGCATCTAATATTCCTATTATAAACGGCGGTGATGGTCCTGGTGAGCATCCTAGTCAAGCTTTACTTGATTTATATACAATAAAGAACGAATTTAGCAGATTAAATAAATCATTGGATGGTGCTCATATATCTTTGATTGGTGACTTAAAGTATGGTAGAACTGTGCATTCTTTGATCAAACTACTATCTTTGTATAAAAATTTAAAAATTTCATTAGTTTCTCCTATTGGCTTAGAAATGCCTGAGAGCATTATAAATTATGCTTCTAGAAATGGTAATATTGTGAGTGTTGAGTCTTCTGTAAAAAAAGGATTGAGTGGCGCAGATGTTGTATATGCTACTAGAGTTCAAAAAGAAAGATTTGAATCTGAATTTGAATTTCGATATGAAAGTGATTTTCATATTAACAGTGAGAAGATAAATGCTTTTTGTAATAAAGATACTATCATAATGCACCCATTACCAAGAGATAGTAATGTAGGATCAAATGATCTTAGTACAGACTTGAATAATGACGATCGTTTGGCAATTTTTAGGCAATCTGATAATGGCATACCGGTTAGGATGGCTATTTTTGCTATTCTTCTTGGTGTGGAAAATATCGTACATAGGAATTTAAGGGATGTAGAGTGGAGTCGTCCTGTATATATTAGTTTTGCTGATGCAGCATTTCATAATTTATAAAGTTTTTAGCATAAACTTTTTATAAGTTATAGTAATTTTGTATGATTTAAGTTTATTTCTTTATGGATAACTGGCTAGGACATCAACTAATTATTTATGTTAATTTTTTGATTGTGCCATTATTGGTGTGTTATAGGATTATTTATGAGTGAACAAAATACTAAAGTTGATAAATCTGATAAAGACAAGGCTTTGTCAGCTGCAATTTCTCAAATTGAAAAACAATTTGGGAAAGGCTCTGTAATGCGTTATGGAGATAATGATGTTCAGAATGATATTCAAGTAATATCAACTGGTTCATTAGGCCTTGATATAGCTTTAGGTGTTGGCGGCTTACCAAGAGGTCGTGTTATAGAAATTTATGGTCCAGAGTCTTCTGGGAAGACTACTCTTACATTACAAGTTATAGCTGAAATGCAAAAGATAGGCGGAACTTGTGCTTTTATTGATGCAGAACACGCGTTAGATGTTCAATATGCATCTAAGCTTGGAATTGTGCTTTCTGACTTGCTGGTTTCGCAACCAGATACTGGTGAACAGGCTCTAGAAATTGCTGATGCTTTAGTTAGATCTGGTTCTGTGGACTTGATAGTTATTGACTCAGTAGCTGCATTGGTTCCTAAGGCTGAGATAGAGGGCGATATGGGTGATTCTTTGCCTGGATTACAGGCTAGACTGATGAGCCAAGCTCTTAGGAAACTGACTGCAACTATTAAAAGAACTAATTGCATGGTTATATTTATTAATCAAATAAGGATGAAAATAGGTGTAATGTTTGGTAGTCCTGAGACAACTACTGGAGGTAATGCCTTAAAGTTTTATGCGTCTGTTCGTTTGGATATTAGAAGGGTAGGTTCTATTAAGAAAGGTGATGAAGTTGTAGGCAGTGAAACAAGAGTAAAAGTAGTAAAAAATAAAGTAGCTCCTCCTTTTAAACAAGCTGAGTTTGACATAATGTATGGAACAGGTATATCAAGAGCAGGAGAAATTATTGATTTAGGTGTAACAAATGGATTCCTTGAGAAATCAGGATCATGGTATAGTTACAAAGGAAATAAAATTGGCCAAGGTAAAGATACTGTTCGAGAATTTTTGAATGCAAATGTTGATGTATCTAAAGAAATTGAAGATTCCATCAGAGAAAATCTTATTCATGGAAATCGTTCTCTTTCTAAGCCTTTAGAAGATAAACAGGTGGATTGATATATTTAAAATTATTTATAATTTTGTTATTGAGATGCATTCTTGAAGAAAAAACTAATTTCGATCGCTATAAAGCTTTTAAGCAAAAGAAACTACTCTTGCCATGAGCTTTCTAAAAAATTACTGTCATTTTGTGAAGATCACTCAGAGATAGACTATACAATTGAACTTCTAAAAGAAAAGAAATTTCTTTCTGATGAGATTTTTTCAGAGCGATTAGTAGCTAAGTATATTAACAATTATGGAAGTCAATTTATTTTTTTGAAAATGAAATTTTATGGTATAGATATAGAGCTTATAGAAAAAAATATTTCTGAAATTAAAGAAACAGATTTTGATAGGGCATTATCTCTATGTGAAAAAAAATTTGGTAGCAATTCAAATCAAGCTGTTTCTTATAGCAAAAAAGCTAGATTTTTAGCCTCACGTGGTTTCTCTAACGAAATAGTTTATAAGGTTTTAAATGATTCTAAATATGATTTATAAGTTTTTTATTTTGAATTGAACGTATATTTTTATATTTATATATAAATTATAATTATTGTATAATTCAAAAGTATCTAACAATTATTGTAAAAAAGTAGATTTGTCTCTTTCTATTATCATGTTAGAATATAGCAACAGATTTTTTGTTGCTTATTTTGTGTAATGTTGTTGTTGCATTTATATTTTGTTAGATTTTTTTAATTTAAATTTAGGTGTTTACTAAACTTTTAAGAAGTCAGATAGTAACGTTTTTTTCTCATTTAATTAAGTTCAGACAGGTAATACATGAAGATTCACGAGTATCAAGGTAAAGAACTGCTTAGACGGTTTAATGTAACTGTACCACGTGGCATTCCAGCGTTTTCTATTGATGAAGCTATATCTGCTGCTGAAAAGCTTGGTGGTCCAGTATGGGTTGTTAAGGCTCAAATTCATGCAGGAGGTCGAGGTAAAGGAGGTGGAGTTAAATTAGCACGTTCTTTAGACGAAGTAAAAAAAATATCCTCAGAAATATTGGGTATGCAACTTGTAACTCACCAGACAGGTTCTCAAGGACAAAAAGTTCGTCGTTTATTAATTGAGGAAGGTGCTGACATAAGAAAAGAGTACTATTTTGGCATAGTAACTGATCGAGGAACACAAAGAATTTGTGTCATGGCTTCCAGTGAAGGAGGTATGGACATAGAAGAAGTAGCGGCAAAAAGTCCTGAGAAAATAATAAAGGTATTTGTTGACCCTACAGTTGGTTTAACTAATGAAGAAGCTAAAAATTTAGCAAGAAGTATAGGTGTTCCAGAGCAATCAGTTGAAAAAGCATCTTTAGAATTTATCAAACTGTATAAAGCTTATTGGGATACTGACGCATCATTGGTTGAAGTTAACCCGTTGATTTTGACAGGTGACGGAAATATAGTCTCATTGGATGCTAAGTTTAATTTTGATGCTAATGCGCTTTTTCGTCATCCTGATATTGTTGTCTATCGTGATTTAGATGAAGAAGATCCAGCAGAAGTAGAAGCTAGTAAGTTTGATCTTGCTTATATACAGCTAGATGGAAATATAGGTTGTTTAGTAAATGGGGCAGGTTTGGCGATGGCTACCATGGATACTATTAAACTGTTTGGTGGAGAACCTGCTAACTTTCTTGATGTTGGTGGTGGTGCTACAGCTTCTAAAGTAACAGAAGCATTTAAAATAATGCTAAAAAATAAAGAAGTGAAAGCTATTTTAGTTAATATCTTTGGCGGAATTATGAGATGTGATGTTATTGCTGAAGGTGTAATATTAGCTTGTAAAGCAGTAGACCTTAAAGTTCCATTAGTTGTCAGAATGAAAGGAACTAATGAAGAGTTAGGCAAGAAAATGTTGTCTGAATCTGGTTTGCCAATTATCAGTGCAGATACTATGGCTGAGGCTGCTACCAAAGTCGTTGCTGCTGTTAAATAATAATTACAATTGCCAAGGATTTATAAATGTCGATTTTGATAAACAAAGATACCAAGGTTATAACTCAAGGTATTACTGGTAAAACTGGTCAGTTTCATACTCGTATGTGTAGAGAGTATGCAAATGGTAAATCTGCTTTTGTAGCTGGAGTTAATCCAAAGAGAGCTGGTGAAGATTTTGAAGGTATTCCAATTTTTGCCTCTGTAAAAGATGCAAAAAAACAGACTGGAGCTACTGTTTCTGTAATTTACGTTCCTCCTGCTGGAGCTGCTTCTGCTATTTTGGAAGCAGTTGAGGCAGAGTTAGATTTAGTAATTTGTATTACAGAAGGGATACCTGTAAAAGATATGTTAGAAGTCAAGAGTAAGATGTTTTCTTCTAATAGCAAAACGTTGTTGCTTGGACCTAATTGTCCTGGTTTAATTACTCCTGATGAAATAAAAATAGGTATAATGCCTGGCCATATACATCGTAAAGGTCGTATTGGAGTTGTAAGTAGATCAGGTACGCTTACTTATGAGGCTGTAGCTCAGGTTACAGAATTAGGATTAGGACAATCTAGTGCAGTTGGTATTGGTGGTGATCCTATTAATGGGTTAAAACATATAGATGTTTTGAAATTATTTAATGATGATCCTAATACAGATGCTGTTATTATGATAGGTGAGATAGGTGGTCCAGATGAAGTAAATGCTGCTTTATGGGCTAAGGATAACATGAAAAAACCAGTTGTTGGTTTTATCGCTGGTGTTACTGCTCCGGCAGGTAAACGTATGGGTCACGCTGGTGCTTTGATTTCAGGTGGTGCTGATACTGCTGATGCTAAACTAGAAGTCATGGAAAGTTGTGGAATACGTACTACTCGTGATCCTTCAGAAATGGGCAAGCTTTTAAAATCTGTCTTGTAATAATCTATTCTAGAGGCTAATCTCATATAATTAAGTTTAGCCTCTTCGCCTATATTAGGGTGGTTTATGAAAACAAATCAGTGTCCTTATAAAAGAAAACTTCATTCTGGCCGTCCATTATTAAAGAGTCTTTTTATTCTGGCTATGTTTGGTGTTATTGCCAAAATTATTTTCAATTTTTTTTCATAATATTCTATAGATGTCTTTATCAAAAAAAATAGTTATTGCAACTCGTGCAAGCAAGCTTGCACTTTGGCAGGCTGAGTATGTTCGTAATAATTTGTTATTATTTTATCCAGAATATTCAGTAGATCTTTTAACAATTATTACGAAAGGAGATAGGTTTCTTGATACAAGTCTTTCAAAAATTGGTGGTAAGGGTCTATTTGTTAAAGAAATTGAAAAATCTTTGTTAGATAATGTTGCTGATTTAGCAGTACACTCTATGAAAGATGTACCAGCAGATATCCAGAATGATTTAGAAATATGTAGTATCATGCATAGAGAAGATCCAAGAGATGCTTTTATTTCTAATACTTGTTTTTCTATGGATGAGTTGATGCCTGGGTCAGTTATTGGTACGTCAAGTTTACGTAGGGAATCTCAAATAAAAAATTTATTCCCTGAGTTAATAGTTAAATCTCTTAGAGGCAATTTAGATACGAGACTAAATAAGTTGGATAGTGGTGATTATGATGCCATTATTTTAGCTTCAGCTGGGTTAAAACGTATAGGTTATAATGCACGCATAAAACAATATATTGATAGTGATGTTATTTTGCCTGCGGTTGCCCAAGGAGCGTTAGGTTTACAAATTAGAAGTGATCGGGATGATATGCGTGCTTTATTAAGTGTGCTATCTTGTGTCGATACTACAGCTTGTGTTTCAGCTGAAAGATCGTTTTTGAGAATGCTTGGTGGGTCATGCCAATTTCCTATAGCTGCATATGCAACTTTGATAGGCAATAATTTGCTCTTAAAGGGATTAGTCGCATCAGTGGATGGAAATAATATTATTAAATCTGAAATTTTTGGTCCAGTCAGTACTGCTGCTGATTTAGGTGAAGCCCTAGCTCATGACATCTTGTCTAAAGGTGGAGATAAAATATTAAATTCTTTATCTTTTTAAATTTGAACTATCTTAATTTTATATATTGTTATCATTTTTTATGATTTTATCTAAATCAGTTATCTTGACAAGGCCTGATGGTTTAAATGATTCCTTATCAAAAAAAATAAAAAAATAGGAGTTAATGTTTATTCTATTCCTTTGATATCAATTATTCCTTTAGACAAATTCGAAGAAGTTTTTTTGCCTAATAATTATGATTTTGTGATTTTTGTAAGTGGTAATGCTGTTAGATTGTACTTAAAAGAAGTTTTTGAAAAAAAAAAATATCAATTTGGCCTTTAAATTCAATAGCTGCTGCAGTTGGGCCTGCTACAGCTAAAGCTTTTATGTATTCAAGATATATTGTTTCCGATATAGATAAAATTCAAATTTTATTTCCAAATGAGTTTGGTAACATCTATGATTCAGAATCACTGTTTGCATTATTAAAACATAATTATTCTTTATTAAGAAAGAGAATTCTTGTAGTAAGAGGTATTAGTGGAAGAAACTGGTTAATAGATAAATTAAAAGAGTCAGGATGTTTTGTAGACATATGCCCTATTTATCTAAGAAAGAAAGAATTGTTACTGCGTAGCCAATTATCTATCATTAGTAAAATATATAGTGAGTCCAAAGAGGTTATTTGGGTTTTTACTAGCAATGAAATTGTTTCATCATTTTTTTTAAATTTAAAACATTTTTATAAAAATGAATTTTTTGAAAAATCTTCTTTTATAGTAATACATTATAAAATTAAAGAATTTTTAGAAAGTTGTTTCTTAGGTATAGGATTTAAAGATTTGAATATTAAAATTTGCGACCCTGTAGAAGAATCAATTTCTTTTGCTATTACTAGTGATTAAATATATTATTCAGATTGTGCTAATGTTTTCTTTGTGTATGTTGACTACTTAGAAGAAAGAGATGCGTTATTTTAAAATAATTTTATATTCATTTGGGATGTTTCTATTAGCTTCAGTTGTTATTTTGTTAGCTATGAAACTGTCTCATATTTCTAATATTGAAAAAGATTTAGTTGCTAGATTGGAATTGATGGAATCAAAAAATATTAGTTTAAATAGAAAACTAATTACATCAGTTAATAATTCATTTGATGCTTTAGAGCAAAAATATAATTCAATTCATGAATTTATTACAACATCATCAAAAAAAGATTCATCATTAGATTATATAGAGCTTTTGCTGAATATGGCCAATCAATATTTATTAATTACATGCGATTGTAATAAAGTTATTATCCTTTTGCAGAAAGCGAGATCTTGTCTAGATTTAATTGAGGAGAATGAACAAGTTAATACTTTAAGAAGCAGTATTGATAATGATGTTAATAAATTAAAAAAAATTCAGCCAATAGATATTAGTACTTATTTAGTTTCTTTAAATAAATTATATGATTTATCAGTAGAATTATTGAATTATAAAAATAATTGTATTTATAGTGATAATTTTTTTAATAAAAATAATATTCCTTTGATTGAAGAAAAAAATAAAAATAATACTTCTTTTCCATATTTAAATAGTTTTATTTCCTATGTCAAAGATGCTTCAATATGTGTATATAACAATATTGCTAGTTCTATTAAGATTCATAGGATAAAGAATGATTCTTTTTTGAAGAAGGATAGTGTACATATTATATTGCAGCAACAAATATTAATGGCTAAGTTTGCTTTGTTAACTCATCAGTATGATTTGTTCTCTTTCAATATTAAAGTTATAAATGATATTGTATCCAACTACTATGATCCGAACTCAAAATTTATTTCTGATGTAATAGAGATAGCTTCTTGTTTTAATGATGTTGTTTTATTTAATGATTTGTTAGATATTTCTGATACATTGAATAGTATGAAATGTTTGCGTAGTTCTCTTCATAAGGATGATCTTAATTAGGAAATAAACTAAATATGTCTTATTATTTTCGATTGTTTTGTATAGTTGTTTTGATTATTGTTACTGCAATTTTTTTTAAAAAATATGACTCTTCTGAAGTAACAGTAATAATAGACTCTTGGCATTTTAATATGTCTTTAATCACTGCAGGCTTTGTGTTGCTAATATTTCTTCTATCGTTATACGCCATATTTAAGATTTTATCTTTTTTATTTTCTATAAAAAACAAGATTAGCAATTGGCACAAAAATAGAATTCTTGATAAAGAAAATAGGCTTTTTAAAAAAGGTTTATTATTTTTTTTAGAAGATAAATACACAGAATCTAATGAAATATTTTCTAACTTACTTACGAATGGCTCTACTTTCCAAGATAGATTCTTGTTATTTATACTGTCAGTAAAAAGTAATTTTTCAATAGGAAACCATGACAATTGCTTGAGAGATTTAGAAGGTTCTTTAAATTATTTTGAATCAGATCCTTCTT
This sequence comes from Candidatus Kinetoplastibacterium crithidii (ex Angomonas deanei ATCC 30255), assembly GCF_000319225.1. Classification (NCBI taxonomy): domain Bacteria; kingdom Pseudomonadati; phylum Pseudomonadota; class Betaproteobacteria; genus Candidatus Kinetoplastidibacterium; species Candidatus Kinetoplastidibacterium crithidiae. The sequence continues at coordinate 446,034 of NC_019815.1, read as the reverse complement.
CATTAGAAGCGTTCTTAGTTTTGAAAATTAAGGTTTTAATTGCAAAAAAAACACCTGAAAAAGCGTTAGTTTTTTTGAAGAAACTTAATGCCTTAGTTGGAGAAAATAATTTAAATGTATTAGAACTATCTCTTAAGATATATATTATGTTGGGAGAAAATACAAAAGTTATAGATATTGCTAGATTGCTTTTAGACCGAAATTGTGAATTCCATTCTAATCTAAATGAGATTATAGATGAAGCAGGAGCAAATTTAATAAATGAATATAGTCTAAAAAATGAATCATGTTATCCATTATGGAAATATTTTAAATCACAAGAACGCTTATTCCCTAAAATATCATTGTGTTTTTCCAGGTATTTAGCATCTGCTAATCAATATGAAGAAGCATCTAAAGTTTTAGAAAGATCTATAAATAATTCATTAGAACCAAGATTAATATATGAATATGCAAATAATTGTGATGAACAGCAGATTTCTTTAAGAATAGCAAAGATTGAATTGTGGTTAGAGAAAAATGAGAACAACTGTGATTTACTTAATGCATTAGGTATTTTGTGCTTGAAGTATAAATTATGGGGTCAAGCAGAATTATATCTTTTACGTAGCTTAAGTATTGAAGATAAGCCTTACCCACATTTATTGCTAATTAGCTTGTATGACTATTTATCTAGAACTGATGATATGGTGTTGCATTGGGAAAAATATCTTTTAATATCAGGGTATGTTGTTCCTGTTTTAGAAAAGGAATCATTTTTGGGTGCTAATAACATAAATATTACAAATGTTTCTGATCAAATAGCTGCTGATTTTTCTAGTAATGCTCTAAGAGATGATGAGGATGAGTATTTTGATAGTGCTCCTATGCCATTTTCTGTTTTTGATAATAATATAGAAAATGATAGATCATAGTTTGATCAAATATATAGAATAGTTACTAATTGACTTATAGGAAAATATTTATGAGTTTAAATAAAATTGATTCAGGTGAAAAAAACCCACAAGAATTTAATGTTGTGATAGAAATATCTGCGAATTCTATGCCGGTTAAATATGAGGTTGATAAGAATTCTGGTGTTATTTTTGTTGATCGTTTTATTCTTACATCTATGCATTATCCATGTAATTATGGTTATGTTCCCAATACTTTATCACAAGATGGTGATCCATCTGATGTTTTAGTCATAACTCCATTTCCTGTGCAAATAGGTTCTGTTATCAGATGTAGAGCTATAGGTATTTTAGAGATGGAAGATGAATCTGGTTTTGATGCTAAAATTTTAGCTTTACCTGTAAATAAAATTTATGCTCCTTATAGCAAGATAAAATCTTATGAAGATATAGAAAAAGATGATCTAAATCGTATAAAACATTTTTTTGAGCATTATAAAGATCTAGAACAAGGGAAATGGGTTAAAGTAATTGGATGGAAAGGAATTGAGTCTGCACACGCAGAGTTGATGAGATCTTTATCTGCTTATAATCATAAAAAGCCCTGATTTATTTTTTGAAAAAATCTAAATACATTGGATATAGACTAGCATAAAAAACTGAATTGCTAACTGTTTTTATGATTAGTCCTAGAATAAGTAGGTCTGTTTCTGACAGTAAATGCTTGAATGCGTAATTAATTAGAATTTCTGTTAGGAAAAATATTGCTATCCACGTAGTTAAATATATTGTTAATGGTTTTGCATTATATAATACACTGAGTGATGAGAAAAATAAGGATTTTAATAATTTAGTTTGATTCCAGATAGCGATTGGCATGCAAAATATTAGTAATACATTAAATATTAAAATAGATATTCCAGTTATAATAGTTGGTATTTGTAGAAGTTTTTCTAAATTAAATATAGATTCTTGCGATATTCCGAAAGAATCTATATTTTTCAAAAGAAGGTGTATTTCTCTCATAAAAGGAAGAAGTGATAATAGACTTGTTAACACACATATTAAAAAAACTAAACATCCTATTATGAAACCCTTTTTTATAGTTTGAATATTAAATATGTCTCTCATAAATATATTTCTATCATTGTATAATACTGTTTTACCTAAAGACATTGCTATAAAAAAAACAATATGACTTGATATTATTTTTATTAGAATTCCTAAGATAAATAATTTTTCAGCAAAAATAGTGGTAAATTGTATGCTTGCACTTAATAGAATTATAATAGCAGGAGCTTGAGAGAAAATGCTAATTCCATCAATTATCCATTTTATTCCACGATTTGCTGCTAGTTTATTTAATTTCATTTTTATAAAACAAAAAATTTTATTAATTAATGTTCATATAATATTTCATATGAGAATGGCATTTTATCATGTTTGTATTAATTAAAATTTTTAATTTGGTTATTAACTAGATGCTAGTAGATTCAGATACGCAGAAGAAAGATAGAAAGTTTAGTGTAGCACCCATGTTAGGAGTCACAGATAGGCATTGTCTTTTTTTTTATAGTTTATTATCGCCTAATGTTAACTTATATAGTGAAATGATAGTTACCTCTGCTTTAGTAAATAATGTAGAAAATTTGCATAAATATTTGTATTTTAATCATATAAAAAATCATGTTGTTTTGCAGTTGGGAGGTAATAATCCTCTAGATTTAGCTAGATCGGCAAGTTTTGGTGAGTTTTTTGGTTACAAAGAGATTAATATAAATTGTGGTTGTCCATCTGATAGAGTATTAAAAGGTTCTTTTGGAGCTTCTTTGATGAATAATCCTTTATTAGTTGCTGATTGTTTTAAAGCAATACAAGATGCTGTTTCAATACCTGTATCTGTAAAGCATAGGCTTGGCTTGAATTATAATTTTTCTTATGGTTTTCTAAGGGATTTTGTAGGTATTATCTATGATGTTGGGTGTAGGATTTTTGTGGTGCATGCAAGAAATGCTGTTTTAGGAAAACTAAATCCTAGAGATAATCGTAATATTCCAGCATTAAATTATGATTATGTTTATCAATTGAAACAAGATTTTCCCGATGCTGTTATTATTTTGAATGGTGGTATTTTAAATTTAGAAGTTATTAATAGTATTTTGAAAAAAGTAGATGGGGTTATGATTGGGCGTGCAGTTATGAATAATCCTTTAATTATTTCAAGTATATCTAGTATTTTATGGCCTGATTATGTCCCATACAAGCTAGAAAGAGTTATTCATATAATGACAGAATATGCAGAACGAGAAGTATCTAATGGAGTGCCTCTTTGGTCAATAGTGCGGCCAATGCTAAATATGTTTAAAGGTTTTAAAGGCGCTAAAATGTGGAGAAATATGCTTTCTGATCAAAGTAAACTAAAAGAAAATAATCCTGAGATGATAATGTTAGCATGGAAGAATTTGTCTGCTTTTTTAAATGATAATATTATTTGATTTTTGATAAAGGTTTTAAGTTGTTAGTAGTTGTTGGTATATTTTTTAGTATTGACGTATATGATTTTATTGTGTTGATATGTTAGAATGTATGCTCTTTAAGGCATTTTATAATAATATTTACGTGAAATTTTAGTTTATAGAGTTACTTATTTGGAGTCTATCTATTAAATGAGATTTTTTATTTTTATTAAATAGTGTCTTTATTAAAATTTTAAATTCAAATTTTGTGATCTTATATGTCTGGTAATTCTTTAGGTAAATTATTTTGTGTTACTAATTTTGGAGAATCTCATGGGCCAGCAATTGGTTGCGTGGTGGATGGATGTCCTCCAGGAATGAAATTAGATCATCTTGATATTCAGTCTGAACTTGATAGAAGAAAACCAGGTACTTCTCGTCATGTTACACAGAGACAAGAAAAAGATGAGGTTGAAATATTATCAGGAGTTTATAATGGAGTAACTACTGGAACTCCAATAGCTTTATTGATTCGTAATATTGATGCTCGTAGTAAAGATTATTCAAATATAGCTGAGGCGTTTCGTCCTGGACATGCCGATTATTCTTATTGGCATAAATATGGAGTCAGAGATCCTAGAGGAGGTGGTAGATCATCAGCTCGTTTAACTGCACCTACAGTGGCTGCAGGTGCAATAGCTAAGAAGTGGCTTTTTGAAACATATAACATATCTATATCTGCTTACATGAGTCAATTAGGCAAGATTTCTATTCCATTTATTTCTTACGATTATATTGATAAAAATCCTTTTTTTTCTCCAAATATGGAAATAGTTCCAGAGCTAGAGAATTATATGGATTTATTGCGTAAGAATGGAGATTCCATAGGTGCTCGTATTGAAGTTGTTGCTAATAATGTACCTGTTGGTTTAGGAGAGCCTATTTATGATAGGTTAGATGCTGATATTGCACATATAATGATGGGGCTGAATGCAGTTAAAGCAGTGTCAATTGGTTCTGGTTTTGACTGTATAGGCCAATTGGGTTCTGAACATGGCGATGAAATTACACCTGGAGGTTTTAAATCTAATAATTCTGGTGGGATATTAGGAGGCATATCAACAGGACAGCCTATTAATGTATCATTAGCTATTAAGCCAACTTCCAGTATCAGAGTTGAAAGAAATTCTGTTAATAAAAATAATGAAGCAGTTGTTGTTCAAACCTTTGGTCGTCATGATCCTTGTGTTGGTATAAGAGCTGTTCCAATTGTGGAGTCTATGATGGCAATAATTCTTATTGATCATGCCCTTAGATACCGAGGACAGTGTGGTATTAAATAAGTTGTTTTTTATTAAAATCGTTTCTACTATTTTTTAGTAGGTTAATTTAAATAGTTTTTAAAGAGTTCTTTTATGGCAAAAACCCTATATGATAAACTTTGGGATGCCCACGTCGTACGTCAAGAATCCGATGGGACTTGTTTGATTTACATAGATCGTCATTTGCTTCATGAGGTAACTAGTCCTCAAGCATTTGAAGGATTATCTTTAGCTAATCGTAAACTTTGGCGTATTGGAGCAAACCTAGCTGTAGCAGATCATAATGTTCCTACAGTAGATCGGTCAAAAGGTATAGAGGATCCAATATCAAAATTACAAGTAGATACTCTTGATAATAATTGTAAGAATTATGGTGTTTTAGAATTCCGTATGAATGATTTGCGTCAAGGTATAGTCCATGTTGTAGGTCCTGAACAAGGAGCTACTTTGCCAGGTATGACTGTTGTTTGTGGTGACTCTCATACTAGTACCCATGGTGCAATAGGTGCTTTATCTTTCGGAATAGGCACTTCAGAAGTGGAGCATGTTCTTGCTACTCAAACATTGCTAATGAAGAAAAACAAGAATATGTTGATCACTGTGGATGGCCAACTACCTTATGGGTGTACTGCCAAGGATATTATTTTACATATTATTGGTGTTGTAGGAACTGCTGGAGGTACTGGCTATGCTATAGAATTTGCTGGTGAGGCAATACGTTCTCTTTCAGTAGAAGGTAGAATGACAGTTTGTAATATGGCTATAGAGGCAGGAGCCAGATCTGGATTAGTAGCTGTTGATAATAAAACCATTGAATATTTCAAAGACAGACCATTTTCTCCTAAAGGCGAGCTCTGGACTGAGGCATGTAAATATTGGAACAATCTTCACAGTGATGATGGTGCCTTATTTGATAAAGTTATAAAAATTGATGCTTCTGATATACATCCTCAAGTAACTTGGGGAACATCTCCAGAAATGGTATTGCCTATTAATGCTAGTACGCCTGATCCATCAAAAGAGTCAAGCCAAGTAAAACGTAATAGTATAGAAAGAGCCTTATCATATATGGGATTAGATCCTAGTATTCCACTAACTGATATTAAATTAGATAAAATATTTATTGGTTCTTGTACTAATTCGAGAATTGAAGATTTGAGGGATGCTGCTAAAGTTTTAAAAGGAAAGCATATTGCTCCTAATATCATTCAAGCAATTGTTGTCCCTGGTTCTGGGTTGGTTAAAAAACAAGCTGAACAGGAAGGGCTTGATCAAATTTTCATTGATGCTGGGTATGAATGGAGAGAACCTGGTTGTTCTATGTGTTTAGCTATGAATGCTGATAGGCTTGAACCTGGAGAAAGATGTGCTTCTACCTCAAATCGTAATTTTGAAGGTCGTCAAGGACAAGGTGGTAGAACTCATTTAGTTAGCCCTGCTATGGCAGCAGCAGCTTCAGTTGCTGGCCATTTTGTAGATATTAGAGATTTTAACTGAGTTATTTAATATGCAACCGTTTACTATTCATAAAGGTCTAATAGTTCCATTAGATCGAGAAAATGTTGATACAGATCTCATTATACCAAAACAGTTTTTAAAATCTATAAAGAGAACTGGATTTGGTCCTAATTTATTTGATGAATTAAGGTATTTGGATCATGGTGAACCTGGTATGGATAATAGCAAACGTCCTATAAATCCTGATTTTGTATTAAATCAAAAACGTTATATTGGGGCGTCTGTTTTATTAGCCCGAAAAAATTTTGGTTGTGGTTCCAGCAGAGAACATGCTCCTTGGGCTTTAACACAATATGGATTCAGGTCAATTATTGCTCCTTCTTTTGCCGATATATTTTTTAACAATAGCTTTAAAAATGGTTTGCTTCCAATAGTATTAGCTGAGTCTGATATTTCTATGTTGTTTGAACAGGTAGAAAAAACACCTGGTTATAAAATAACTATAGATCTGTATAAACAGAAAATTACTACAGATGATGGATTAGTTATCAGTTTTAATATTGAATCTTTTAGGAAGCATTGCTTGCTAAATGGATTTGATGATATTAGTTTAACTCTTCAACATTCTAGTGAAATTAAAGAATTTGAAAATAAACATTTGCTTAGCAACCCATGGTTGGAAGCTATGTAAATATAGTTTTGTTTTGATTTTTTATTATTTATGTTTTTATAATTGGACAAAAAATGACTAATGTTGTTGCAGTTTTAGCTGGTGATGGTATAGGTCCAGAAATTGTAGAGCAAGCTGTTCGTGTGTTAAATCTTTTAGATAATAATATTATTATCAAAAATGCTTTAGTTGGAGGGGCAGCTTTTGATCAATTTGAACATCCTTTGCCCACAGAGACACTTGATTTAGCTAATAATTCTGATGCAGTTTTATTTGGGGCTGTTGGTGATTGGAAATACGATAGTTTGCCTCGTGAATTGCGTCCAGAACAATCGATTCTTGGTCTTCGTAAATCGCTTGGTTTATTCGCTAATCTTCGTCCTGCTTTTTTATATTCTGACTTGGCAAATGCATCTACTTTAAAACCTGAAGTTGTTTCTGGCTTGGATTTACTAATAGTTAGAGAGTTAACAGGTGATGTATATTTTGGTCAGCCTCGTGGAACTAGAGTATCTAAAGATGGTCATTTTGTAGGAGAGAAAGAAGGTTTTGATACTATGCGTTATTCTGAATCAGAAATTCGTAGAATAGCTCATATTGCATTCCAATCTGCACAAAAACGCAAGAAAAAACTTTGTAGTGTTGACAAAGCAAATGTTCTGGAAACTTCTCAGTTTTGGCGTGATATTGTTATAGATGTCTCTAAAGAATATAAAGATGTTGAGTTGACACATATGTATATAGATAATGCAGCTATGCAATTAGTTAAAAACCCATGTCAATTTGATGTTATTGTTACTGGAAACTTATTTGGTGACATACTCTCTGATGAAGCAGCTATGTTAACAGGATCAATAGGAATGCTTCCTTCAGCATCATTAAATTCTAAGAATCAAGGTTTATATGAACCAAGTCATGGTTCTGCGCCAGATATAGCTGGTAAAAATATAGCTAATCCTATAGCAACGATTTTATCTGCAGCTATGTTGCTTAGATATTCTTTGAATATGCCTGTCCAAGCTGACCTTATTAATACTGCAGTTGAAAGTGTTTTAGCGAAAGGATTTCGTACTTCTGATATATTTGAACAAGGTATGGTCAAAGTTAGTACTTCAGAGATGGGTGATGAAATTCTAAAGGAATTGAATAGAAAAATTTAGTTATTGTATTTATTAATACTTATTTTATTAGAGTGACATAAGATGATTAAATCAGTAGGTATAGTTGGCTGGAGAGGAATGGTTGGTTCCGTTTTAATGAAAAGAATGCGTGAAGAAAATGATTTTTCTTTGATTAATCCAGTATTTTTTTCTAGTAGCAATGTTGGTGGACATGCTCCCGATTGGGCTGATGGAGCTGATAAGTTAAAAGATTCTTATGATGTTAATGAATTAAAAAAACTACCTATTATTCTAACTGCCCAAGGTGGTGATTATACAACAGAAATTCATACAAAGCTTAGGCAGATTGGATGGGATGGCATATGGATAGATGCAGCTAGTTCTTTACGAATGGAGGACAATTCTATTATAGTCCTTGATCCAGTGAATCGTTCAGTAATTGATAATGCTTTAAGAAAAGGTATTCGTGATTTTATAGGCGGTAATTGCACTGTTAGTTGCATGCTAATGGGGCTGTCTGGATTGTTTAAGCACAATCTTGTAGATTGGGTGTCATCTATGACATATCAAGCTGCTTCTGGTGGCGGAGCTCAGCATATGAGGGAATTGCTTAACCAATTTGGAATAATTAATGGTTCAGTAAATGAGCTTTTACAAGATACAGCATCAGCTATTTTAGAAATTGATAGAGAAGTTTTAAAAATTCAACAATCTTCTGATTTTCCAAGTCCTCATTTTGGAGTTCCTTTAGGAGGAAGTTTAATCCCGTGGATTGATAAAGATCTTGGTAATGGTATGTCTCGAGAAGAGTGGAAAGCGGAAGTTGAGACTAATAAAATTTTAGGTAACGCTAAAAATAGTAAAGATTCAATACAAGTAGATGGTATATGTGTGAGGATAGGTGCTATGAGATGTCATAGTCAAGCACTTACTATTAAATTGAAAAAAGATATTCCTATCAAAGAAATAGAAGAAATTATTGATGGTGGTTCTTCTTGGTCTAAGGTAATACCTAATAATAAAGAGGATAGCGTTACTAAATTAACTCCTATTGCAGTTGCTGGAACATTAGATATACCAGTTGGACGTTTACGTAAATTATCCATGGGTCCTCAATATCTTAGTGCTTTTACTGTTGGAGATCAATTGTTATGGGGTGCAGCTGAACCTTTGCGCCGTATGCTCAGAATAGCTTTGGGCCTATCTTATAATGGCTCTTTTTTTTATGGATGGCAATCGCAACCTCATTGTCAGTCTATACAGGATATATTGGAAATTGCAATATCAAAATTTATATCTGTTGATGAAAAAGTTAAGACTATATGTGCAGGTCGTACTGATCGTGGTGTTCATGCCATTTCACAAATTGTTCATTTCGACACTAAAATAGAGAGGAGTATGACTTCATGGGTAAGGGGAGTGAATGCTTTTTTGCCAAAAGATATTTCAATACATTGGGCTAAGAGTGTAACAACAGATTTCCATGCTAGGTTTAGTGCTACATCTAGAAAATATACTTATGTATTATACTGCGGTAGTGTGAGACCATCTATATATCATGATTTGGTTGGGTGGTGTATGTATGAGCTAGATATAGATAAAATGATAGATTCATCTAATTACTTAATTGGTCTACATGATTTTTCTAGTTTTAGGGCATCTAGATGCCAGTCTAATACATCTGTTAGAGAGATATATAGCTTTGACATAAAGAAAAATGGCTCTTTTATTATTTTTACAATAGAAGCAAATAGTTTTTTATATCATATGGTTCGTAATATAGTGGGAGTTTTGATAGAAATAGGTAGGTCTATTAAAAGTATAGAATGGATGAAAGAATTACTAGAAATTAAAAATAGATCTTTTGCAGCTCCCACTTTTTCTCCTCATGGATTATATTTGTTTTCTGTTAAGTACCCTGATTATTTTAATTTGTCTAGTGATATTTCTAATAGTAGCGTAATTTTTCCATTTTTATAGAATAGAGTTAAGATTTCATGATTAATAAACGAACTAGATTAAAGATTTGTGGTTTTACTAGGGTTGAAGATGTTGTTTTTGCTATTAATCTTGGTGTTGATGCTATAGGGTTGGTATTTTATGAAAATAGCAAAAGATTTATATCTATAGAACAAGCTATTAATATACGTAAGGAAATTCCTCCATTTGTAGATGTAGTTGCTTTATTTGTAAATGCTACAAAATCAGAAATTAATCTTGTTCAAGATAAGATTTCACCAGATTTTTTACAATTTCATGGAAATGAATCAGAAGATTTTTGTTCTATGTTTAAACAAAAATTTTTAAAGGTGTTTAGAGTTGGGGCTCCTGGCTTAGAAAATAGCAATGATTTGGAACGTGCCTGTAAGTCCTATTCTTCTGCTTCTGGTTGGCTATTTGATAGTTATACAGACGTATACGGTGGTAGTGGTATTTCTTTTGATCATAAGGTTTTACATTCTTTGTGTAGAAGTTCTATCAAAAACCGGGTAATAGTATCAGGTGGAGTGAATGAAACTAATGTTGAAGATATAATTAGGTATTTAGATCCATTTGCTTTAGATTTTAGTAGTTGTGTTGAGGTCTCTCCTGGCATTAAATCGTTAGAAAAGATGTCTCGTATTTTAAATATTATAGAAAAAACAAATAATTGTGTTTCCATAAATACATAATATATAAATATAATCATAATAATTATGATTATATTTGCAGATTTTATAAAGGAGAGTTAAAATATAAAATCTATAGGCGGTTAGCTCAGATGGTTAGAGCGCTACGTTGACATCGTAGAGGTCGTTGGTTCGATTCCAATATCGCCTACCAAATAAATAAAACAATGCAAATTAATAATTAGTTTATTTTCCATACTTCAGTGATAATTTCAGCGAAGTTATGCTGATTTCTTTTTTGTCACCATATCTAATTTAGATTTCTAGATATGATTTTCTTGTATGAAAGAACTAATTTTTTAAACTTTAATCAATTGTTTCTATAGTATTAATGGTATTAAGTATCATTAAAGTAAAGTTTCTATTAAATTTTATTAGTTTTAATTTAATTCTATACATGTTCAATATTTGCAATTTAGGGAATATTAATTAATGATTTCAGTTACCTTGCCAAATGCTTCTCAATTTAGATATGAAACCAGCATTAGTATTTCAGAAGTTATAAAAGATATTGGCTTGGATATTAATACAGCTGTAGTTGCCTATATAAGCGATAAAAATGGTGCTTCTAAGTACGTAGATTTGAATTTTTTAATATCTGAAAATATCAGTCTGAAAGTAATCACAATACATGATACAGAGGCCTTAGAGGTAATTAGGCATTCTACAGCTCATTTATTAGCATATGCTGTCAAAGAGTTATTTCCTGATTCTAGAATAGCAATAGGTCCTGTTATAGATAATGGTTTTTATTACGATATTAGTTGTAAACATCATATTACCTTGGAAGACTTGGTTGTAATAGAGCAAAAAATGCATGAGTTGTCATTAAAAAATGAGCCTATAATCAGAGAATATTATAGTAGAGATAATGCAGTAGAGCTATTTAAGACATTAGGTGAAGACTATAAAGTAGAAATAATTTCTCAAATACCAAAAGATGAAAATTTGACTTTATATAGAGAGGGAAAGTTTGTTGACTTATGTAGAGGACCTCATGTTCCATCCAATGGTTTCTTAAAACATTTTAAATTATTAAAAGTGTCAGGTGCTTACTGGCGTGGTGATAGCAAAAATGAAATGTTGCAGAGAATATATGGCACAGCTTGGCTTACTAAACAGCAACAAGATGATTATTTAAATATGTTGCAGGAAGCAGAGAAAAGAGATCATAGAAGAATATCTAAGGAATTAGATCTATTTCATATTCAAGAAGAAGCTCCTGGATTAGTTTTCTGGCACCCTAAAGGTTGGGTTATATGGCAGGAGATTGAGAAATATATGAGATCAATATATTTAGGGAATGGTTATAAAGAAATAAAAAGTCCACAAATATTAGATATTTCTCTTTGGAAAAAAACTGGCCATTTAGATAACTATAGTGAGAATATGTTTTTAACACATTCAGAGAATAAAGATTATGCTTTGAAACCAATGAATTGTCCAGGTCATATACAGGTATTTAATTCTAGTTTAAGATCATACAAAGATTTGCCAATTAGATATGGTGAATTTGGGCAGTGTCATCGTAATGAATATTCTGGATCTTTGCACGGATTAATGAGGTTGAGAGGTTTTACTCAGGATGATGGCCATATATTTTGCACGGAAAAAGACTTGCAAAATGAATGTGTAGATTTTACAAAATTATTACAAAAAGTATATAATGACTTTGGTTTTAAGGATATTGTATACAAAGTTTCAACTCGTCCTAAAAAAAGAATTGGCGATGATAATATTTGGGATTTGGCAGAGAAAGCTTTAATGAATAGTCTTAGTGAACTTGGTTGTGATTTTGACATTAATCCAGGTGATGGAGCTTTTTATGGTCCTAAAATAGAGTATATGTTAAAGGATGCAATAGGAAGAAATTGGCAATGTGGTACTATCCAGGTAGATTTTTTTATGCCAGATAGACTTAATGCTGAGTATGTTGATTCATGTGATAAAAGACGTGTTCCTGTTATGTTGCATAGGGCTATTCTAGGTTCTATAGAGCGTTTTATAGGAGTTTTAATTGAACATCATGCTGGCTCATTGCCAACATGGTTATCTCCTGTGCAAGTTGTAGTTTGTTGTATTTCTGAGCAGTCTGAAGAATATGCAAAATTTGTAATGAATGATCTCAAAAACAAAGGTTTTCGTGCTGTTGTTGATTTGCGAAATGAGAAAATTAATCGTAAAATTAGAGAACATAGTTTACAAAAAATACCGTATGTTTTAGTTGTTGGAGAGAAAGAGAAAAATAATGTAACTGTTTCAGTTCGTAAATTAGGATCAAATTATTCAATTCTTATGAAGAATGATGATTTTGTGAAACAATTGAAAAATGAAATTAAATTACATAATAATCTCTCTATTTGATTTTATTTTTTGAGGAGTTGTTAATATCGCTACCGAAAAAACTAGTCGCATTAATAATGAAATTCGTGTTCCCGAAGTGCGTCTTATAGGTATAGAAGGGGAACAGTTAGGAATATTGAAGATTTCTGATGCTTTGCGTTTGTCAGAACAGAATGAAGTTGATTTGGTTGAGATAGCTCCTAATGCTGTCCCTCCTGTTTGCAGATTGATGGATTATGGCAAATTCAAGTATAAAGAACAGAAAAGGTTAGCTGAAGCTAGATCAAAACAAAAAATAATCCAGGTAAAAGAGGTTAAATTCAGGCCATCTACAGATGATGGTGATTATAATGTCAAGTTAAGAAATTTACGTAAATTTTTAGAGGATGGAGATAAGGCAAAAGTTTCTTTGCGTTTCCGTGGAAGAGAAATGGCACACCAAGATTTAGGTATGCGTGTTTTAGAAAGAATACGTAATGATCTATCTGATCATGCTGTCGTAGAATCAATGCCAAGATTAGAAGGAAGACAAATGGTTATGATGCTTTCACCAAAGAAAAAAAGTGCTTAGTTGATGACTAATTGTATTTATTGTCTTTTGTTTTTATAATTGTTGTTTTTTATAATTTATTTTTAATTTTATGCATGTATTATTCATTATAGATCCGTTGATTTCTCTTTCTGCTTATAAAGATACTTCTGTATCTATAATGATTTCTTTAATTTCACGTGGGTACGATGTTAGCGTTGCTACTCAAACAGATTTATTTATAGATCCTAATGGTGAAGTTATAGTTAGTGCTAAAAAGTTATTCTTAAAAGACAATATAAACCTAAGTAGTAATGATTGGTTTATTACTGACTCTGTATGTGTAGAGATCATTAATATCTTTGATATTGTTTTAGTTAGAAAAGATCCTCCTTTTGATATGGAGTATTTTTATTTAACTCATATATTAGAGATAGCTAAGAACAAAGGTGTAAAGATTATTAATGATCCTACATCTCTTAGGAATTACTCTGAAAAATTATCTATTTTAAATTTTCCAGAGTTGATTATGCCCACTTTAGTATCTAGCAATATTAATGAATTGAAAAAATTTTGTTTTTTCTATAATGATATTATATTAAAACCATTGGATGGCATGGGAGGATCTGGGATATTTAGATTAAAAAAAGACGATCCTAATTTAAATGTTATATTAGAAACTTCTACTAATAATGCTCAACGTACTGTAATGGTGCAGAAATATATTCCTGAAATAACACAAGGTGATAAAAGGGTAATTTTAATAAACAATAAAATAGTTCCTTATTGTCTTGCTAGAATTCCTAAAAAAGGTGAAAGTAGGGGAAACTTAGCTGTTGGTGGTCATGGAGTTGCACAACTTCTTTCTGAATCTGATATTAAAATTGCTGAATCAGTTGGATCTTTTTTAGAAGGTAAAGGATTGTCTCTAGTTGGTCTAGATATTATAGGTAAATCTCTTACAGAGATTAATGTAACCAGTCCTACGTGTTTTGTTGAAATTACTAATAGCACTAAATTTGATGTTGCTGGAATGTTTATAGATTATTTGGAGAGTATTTTATAGTCTAATGTATTTATTAGGTGGGTTTTAAAATTTAATCCTAACATATGGTAATTCATATTATGACGATTATTAAAAGCATAGTTCTAAATAAGAAAAATGGTTTAGATGTTTCAGAAGCTTCTAAATTGACAAAAATTGCTAGTCAATTTAGAAGTGAAGTTTTTATTTCTTGTGATGCACGTAAAGTAAATGCTAAAAGCATTATGGGAATAATGATGTTGGCAGCAGGAACAGGGAAAAATATTAAGATAGAAATTTCTGGGCCTGATTCTGAAGCAGCAATGAAAGCCTTAGATTTATTTTTTTGTGATGAATAAAAATATATTAAGGGATATTTTATATTCCAGTAGAACCAAAACCTTTGTCACCTCTATTATTTTTTTCTGAAAAATCATTCACTATATTGAAAGTCGGTTTTAATATAGGCAAAAATATCATTTGTGCTATTCTATCACCAGGCTTTATGGATATTGAATCATTCGACATAGCATTATTCCTATTATATACACTTATAAATATAGTACCTGAGTAATCTGCATCTATTACTCCAGCTGTATTTCCTAGGATTAATCCCTTATTATGACCAAGGCCAGATCTTGGAAGTATGATTGCCATCATATTTGTATTATTCATATGTATAGCTATACCAGTAGATATAAGTATTGCTTTATCATTTGGTTTTATTTCGATTTGATTTTCTATACATGCATATAAGTCAATACCAGCAGCAAGTTCACTCTGGTATTTTGGTATATTCAATTTTTCTTGCAAAGAATTGTCAGTTATTTTAATTTCTATTGTAGGTGATAATAGATTTTTGATTTGGTCTAAATATTTATTTTCCATATTATTGCCTATTATAAAATCTTGTTGAAATTTCTTTTATCAGAATTCTTGATATTTCAAGCTTGTTGGCCTTAGGTATATTATATGAGCCTTTTGAGTCTATTAATATTACTTCGGAGTCATCAGAATCCATGACATCTGTAGCAATATTTGCAATTATCATATCTAAATTCTTTTTAATTAGTTTTTTCTGAGCATTATTTTTTAAATCATCAGTTTCTGCTGCAAACCCAACACAGAAAGGTTTTTTTTCTAAATTGGCAACTTCAGCTAATATATCATGGTTATGTTCTAATTGTATTTCTGGTATATATTCACTGTGTAACTTTTTGATCTTCTTTTGGTTATAGTTTTTTACTTTCCAGTCAGCAACAGCAGCAACAGATATAAATATATCTATATTATTTATTAGTTTCATAACCATATTATACATTTCATCAGTTGTGTTTATATTATAAACATTTATATAATTTGGTATTTTTATCTTTGTTGGTCCTGTTATTAAAGTAACATTAGCTCCAGATTCATAGGCAGATCTTGCTATGGCATATCCCATTTTTCCAGAAGATTTATTGCTAATAAAACGTACTGGATCTATTGGTTCTATAGTTGGTCCAGCTGTTATGAGTATATTCTTATTTGCTAATAATTTTTCTTGAAATATTGATGTGATTTCAATTAGTAAATTTTCATTATCTACTAATTTTCCATAACCTTCTTCACCACAAGCTTGTTTTCCATATATTGGACCAATAATTTTTATTCCATCAGAAATAAGTTGTTTAACATTTCTTTGAATAACAGGATTAGTCCACATTTCTTTATTCATTGCAGGCGCAACATATAAAGGACATTTTCGTGCTAAACACATTGTTGATAAAAGATCATCAGCTATACCATGTGCTAATTTTGATATAAAATTAGCACTTGCTGGTACTATAATCATCAAATCAGCTTCTCTTGTTAAATTTATATGATCCATAGCATTATTTGACTGATTGTTAGAATCATCAAATATTATTCTTCCTGACAACGCCTGCATTGTAGTTTTAGTTATGAAATTTTGTGCTGATTTTGTCATTACAATATCAACTAAGACATCTTCTTTAATAAGATCTCTAACTAGGTCAGCTACTTTGTAACAAGCAATACTGCCTGTCATACCTATAATGATTTGTTTTTTTAAAAGTGTAGGCATTTGGATATCATTTTTAACAGCTTATAACTTTTTTGTTATAGAAAGATTTTTATTTTTTAATAATCTTATTTCAATGAAACAAAATAAAATTACTCCAATTGAAATATAGACATCTGCTAGATTAAAAACTGGAAAGAAAAAATCATCCCAATAAAACAATAGAAAATCAATAACGTAACCATTATAAAAACGATCTATCATATTTCCTATAGTTCCTGCCATAATCATTGCAAGAGCTATATTATTTGTCTTTGTTGTATTGGAAGAATTTAATATCATAAGTATAAAACAAGATACGCTAATACCTATAAGTATAAACAAGTATTTTTGATTTCCTTCTTGATTCGATAGCAAACTAAAGGCTGCACCCCAATTGTATATTAGTGTTAAATTAAAACATGAAGTTACGTATATTCTATCGCCATATTCTATAGTTTTATCTATGTATAATTTACTTAATTGGTCTAAAAAAATTAATAGTAGTATTAAGAAATAATAGATTTTTTTAATATACTTCTTACTACTACATACATAAGGTAAATATATCATAGATTAGGCTTTATTGCGTTTTTCACCATTTTCAAATAAATTTTGAATGCATCTATTACAAATATTTTTATGTTTAGTATCAACGCCAACATCTTCTCTCCAGTGCCAACAACGCTCACATTTTTTATTTTTAGATGTTCGAACAATGATTGTTGTTTCTTGTTCTAGAGAATCGAAAAGGTTGGTTTTAGATACAATAAATATAAAATGCAAATCAGATTTTAAGCTCTCTAATATTTCTTTGTCATGATGATTCATATATATATCTATTTCTGCTTGTAAAGATGATCCTATTTCTCCATTGGTCCTAGCTTCTTCTAATTTTCTTTGAACAATATCTCTAATTTTTCTTATGGAAGACCATTTATCATAGAGATAGAAATCTTTTTCTACATCTAATTTTTGAAATAATTGTGTAAATATAGTTACTGCATCATATTCATTTTTTAAAGATGGTATTGTTGAATTAGCTAATTCTTCCCATGCTTCTTCAGATGTAAATGAAAGAATTGGTGCTACAGTTTTTAGCAAAATTTTTGTAATCTCCAACAATGCAGTTTGAGCAGATCTACGTGCTAAACTATTGACAGGAGTTGTATACAACCTATCTTTCAATATATCTAAGTAGAAAGACCCTAAATCCTCTGAGCAAAATTTTTGTATTTTTGAAACTATTTTATGAAATTCATATTTTTCATAATATTGTAAGATTTCTTCTTGAATTTTTGATGTTAAAACTAATGCATACTTATCTATTTCAAACAGATTGGAATATTCTACGTAGTTATTCTTATGATCAAAATCAGATATATTTAATAGTAAAAATCGTATTGTATTTCGTATGCGTCTATAACTTTCTACTGTTCTATCAAGAATTTCTTTAGAAATGGATAGTTCGCTAGAGTAGTCTGCACTAGCAATCCAAAGCCTTAGTATATCAGCACCTAGTGAATCACATATTTTTTGGGGAGAAACTATATTCCCCAAAGATTTACTCATTTTTTTTCCCTGGCCATCTACAACAAATCCATGAGTTAGAAGTGCTTTATAAGGAGCTTGTTTATATAGCATACATCCAATTAATAAGGAAGAATGAAACCATCCTCGATGTTGATCAGATCCTTCTAAATATAGGTCAGCTGGCCATTCTAATTCTTTAGAATGAGTGCCATTAAATTCATTATCTTTGCCACCTATAACAGTTAAATGAGTTGATCCAGAATCGAACCAAACATCTAGAGTGTCATTGCTTTTTTCGTATTGCTCGGCATTTTTTTTATCAATAAGATGGTTGCAATCAATATTTTGCCATTCTTCAATTCCACTAATTTCTATTTTCTGTGCTATTGTTTCTAATAATGATATGGTATCCGGGTGTATGTTTTTAGAATCTTTATTTAATAATAAAGCCATAGGCACCCCCCATTGTCGTTGTCTTGAAATTGTCCAATCAGGTCTATTGGCAATCATAGCTTTTAGCCTGTCTTTACCCCAAGATGGATAAAAAGTAGTTTTTTCAATATTATCTAGAGCAATTTCTCGTATCGTTTTGTTATTGTCTGATTTTATATCTAGTCCAGCAAACCATTGATGAGTAGATTTGAAAATAACTGGTGTTTTATGGCGCCAGCAATGCATATAACTATGCTCATATATTTCCTGTTTTACTAGAGTCTCATTTTCTAATAGCATTTCAATAATTTTTTGATTTGCATCCCAAATAGATATATTTTCTAGGAAAGGAACTTCAGATATAAAAGTACCGTATTCTGTAATAAGATCAAGAATATCTGAGTCTGTAAATCCATTTTTCTTAAAGACATTAAAGTCATCTAAGCCATGTGCTGGCGCTGAATGCACTATACCGGTTCCAGTATCTGTAGTTACATATTTGCCCATTAAGACAGGTGATGTGCGATTATAAGAATCATGTAAATTAAACAATGGATGTAAAAAAGTATGGTTTTCTAATTTCACACCTTTTACTATTGATAATACATTTCCTTTTAGATTTGTTTGTTCTAGAAAATAGTTAACTCTATCTTTGGCTATTATTATATTTGATAATATTTTCTTATCTGAATTTGTTTCTATTAGAGCATAGTCTAGTTCAGGATGAACACTTAGAAATTGATTCGCAGGTATTGTCCATGGTGTTGTAGTCCATATTATAGCGGAGCATATATTAATATTATAATTAAATATTTCAGATAATTTTTCTGTGCTAGCAGACTTGAAAGCTACATATATAGCATCGTCTTTTTTATCATAATATTCTATTTCAGCCTCTGCTAAGGCTGATTTACAGTCAAAACACCAATTTATGGGTCTGAGTCCTCGAAAAACAAATCCTGATTCCATTATTCTTTTTAATACACGAATTTCATTTGCTTCATTTTTGAAATTCATAGTCAAATATGGATTGTTCCAGTTTCCAAGTACTCCTAAGCGTTTAAATTCTTGTTTTTGTTTTTCTATTTGTTCTTTAGCATATAACCTAGCTTTGTTTTGAATCTCTTTAGTCGATAAATGCTTGCCAAATTTTTTTTCTATTTGTATTTCTATCGGCATACCATGGCAGTCCCAACCTGGAATGTAGTGGGCATCATATCCTGACATAGTTTTGCTTTTAATTATGATGTCTTTGAGAACTTTATTGACAGCATGCCCTAAATGGATATTTCCGTTTGCATAAGGCGGTCCATCGTGTAATGTGAATTTCTGTCTTCCTTGACAAGATTTTCTAATAACATTATATATGTTTTGGTCTTCCCATTTTTTAAGCCATTCAGGCTCTTTTTTTGGCAAATTGCCACGCATTTGGAAAGATGTATCTAATAAGTTAAGTGTATTTTTATAGTCCATTGTTAGCAAAGTAAGAACGTGCGTTTTTTATATCATTTGAAATTGCATTTATCAAAGATTTGATATTAGTAAATTTCTCTTCATTGCGAATTTTTTTTAAAAACTCTATATAAATGATTTTTCCATAAGCATCTATATTATCATCTATAAGATGAATTTCTAATAGCAAAGACCCATTTATTTCTATGCTCTCTCGTATACCAAGATTAGCAACTCCTGGTAATATTTTATTTTTTAGGCCATATACTCTGACGATATATACTCCTTTTTCTAATGCATAATTCTGAGGAACATTTATGTTCATTGTTGGAAAGCCTAGTTTTCTTCCTATTTTTTTTCCATGTATTACATGACCACTTATTCCGAATATTCTGCCTAGTAATCTTCTAGATGTTTCTAAGTCTGATTTTTTTAACAAATCTCTTAATTTTGAACTGGATACAATGCTTCCAGTTATATTATTATTTACATCTTCAATTGTATATAGTTGAAAACCATATTTAGTGGATGCTTTTTTTAATAATTCTAGGTCACCTTGACGTTGGTAACCAAATCGAAAGTTTTCTCCTATTATAAGCAGTTTCATATTAAGCTTTCTTATTAAAAAATAATCTATGAATAAATCTGCTTCAATATTAATTATATCGTCAAATCTTTGAATCATTATTTGATTCATGCCATGCTTTGTTATAAGCTTTATTTTGTCTCTAGTATTATAAATTCTAGATATTTTATTTTGCTTAAAATATTCACGAGAATGAGGATGAAACGTAAGAGCAGAAGGTGTCATGTTGTAGATCGAAGCTTTTTGCACTAATTTTTGAAAAAGTTTTTGATGACCTAAATGAACTCCATCAAAGTTTCCGATTGTAATTGCGCATGCTTGATTCGCACTGTTACATTTTTTATTTTTGTAGGTATGCAAGATTATTTTCACAAATAAGAAAGTAATTATTATAGTCTAACTAAATTGTACATTAAGTGAGGATGTTATTACCGTGAAAACATATCATAAAAATTGTCGTTTTGTTATTTTAATTTCAGGACGTGGTAGTAATATGCAGAAAATAATTGAGTCATGTATTGCTGAAAAATGGCCTGCAACTATTTGTGCGGTCATTTCTAATGACCCTAGTTCGAAAGGACTAGAATGGGCTAAATCTAGAGGTATAGATTCAATTTCTTTAAACCATAAAGATTTTCATAGTCGTGAGCTTTTTGATCAATTTCTAATTGATAAGATAGATGAATACACTCCTGATTATGTTTTATTAGCTGGATTTATGAGGGTTTTAACAAAAGGGTTTGTTGACCATTATAACGATATGCTAATAAATATACATCCGTCTTTGTTGCCTTCTTTCCCTGGTTTAAACACTCATTCTAAGGCCATAGAAAAGGGGGTGCTTGTTCATGGTTGCACCATTCATTTTGTTAATGCCAATTTAGATGATGGCCCAATAATAGCGCAAGGTTGTCTTCCTGTATTATCTAGTGATAATGAAGATAGTCTATCTGAAAAAGTTTTAGGTATTGAGCATAAAATTTATCCTCTGGTTGTTAAATGGCTTTCTATGGGCAAAATTAGCATAGATAAATCAAGGAAGGTAAGTGTTGAAGGAGAGAAAAGATTTATTTTTGTTGACAGATGATTAATTGATAAGTAGTTTAGTTGTTTTTTTGCTACATTCGTATTACTATTGGTGTAGTAGTCCAAATTTATTAATTAACAAATATTGTAATTAGAATCTATTTTAGATATTTGGAATTTTGTTGATTTTGCTCAATTAATATGAGTTTTTTGGTTATTTTTTATTGATAAAGTATATCATAGTATCAAGTTTTTTTATTTCTATAAGTAAGAATATATGGACAAAATTATTTCATTTATTTCATCGGGTTTTACTCAGGCTTCTGCTTTGCAGGTTTTGATGTTTACTCTATTTGTTACTCATATAACAATTATTGGTGTTACTGTTTTTTTGCATAGAAGTCAGGCTCACAGAGCGCTAGATCTTCATCCAGTTATAATGCATTTTTTTCGTTTTTGGTTGTGGATGACAACTGGAATGATAACAAAGGAATGGGTAGCAATACATAGAAAACATCATGCCAAGTGTGAAAGAGAAGGTGACCCACATTCACCTATGATATATGGAATATGGAAAGTATTTTTTCAAGGAGCAGAGTTATATCGGGAAGAGGCTGCTAATATTGATACCTTATCTAGATTTGGTAGAGGCACACCTGATGATTGGATTGAAAGAAATATTTATTCAAAACATAGTAGTTTAGGTATCTTGATTATGTTGTTTATAGATATTTTTCTATTTGGAGTTCTTGGTTTATCTGTATGGGCTGTCCAAATGGCTTGGATACCATTTTGGGCTGCTGGTGTTGTTAATGGAATGGGTCATTATTTTGGCTATCGTAATTTTGCTTCGCCTGATACTAGTACTAATTTATTTCCAATAGGTTTTATAATATCTGGTGAGGAATTACATAATAATCATCATGCTTTTGCTACTTCAGCAAAGTTTTCTTCCAAGTGGTATGAATTTGATTTGGGCTGGTGTTATATAAATATCATGAGATTTTTTCGACTTGCAAAGATAAAAAAAATAGCGCCTAAATTAGTTTTAAGTAATTATGATCGTAATATTGATCTTTCTACACTTCATGGAGTAATAGTTCATAGATATGAATTAATGACTCAATATGCTGATATTATCAAAGATGTCGTGCATCAGGAACTTAAAGAATTAAAAAAATACTCATGCAGTGATTCTCGCTATGAGCGTTTAAAGAGTATTAATAGCTATTTATATAAGCATGAGTCGATAATGCAACCTAAGCAACTTGCAGAGGTAGATAATGTTGTTTCATCAAGTAAATCTTTATTTGTATTAATACAAATGCGTAGAGATTTAGGTCGTATTTGGGAAGGTTCTTCCTTAACCAGTGATCAGCTTGTTTTGCATTTAAAGTCTTGGTGTGATCGTGCCAAAAATAGTGAGGTTTGTGGATTACAAAAATTTGCTTCTAAATTGAATAGATATAGTATTGTATGAATTTAGATGACTTAAATAATGCTCAAAGAAAGGCTGTGACTACGGACAATTCACATTCTTTGGTGTTGGCTGGTGCAGGTAGTGGTAAAACTAAGGTTCTTTCTTCTAGAATAGCCTGGCTTATCAATACTGGTCAGGCATCTTTTAATGAGGTTTTGGCTGTTACTTTTACTAACAAGGCCGCTCGTGAGATGGTGTCTAGAATATCTATGATGTTGGATAGGGATATGAAAGGTTTTTGGATTGGTACCTTTCATGGGTTGTGTCATAAAATGCTTAGATTGAATTGGCGCGAGGCTAATTTAATACAAAATTTCCAAATTATAGATATGTCAGATCAGCTATCTTTGATAAAGCGTTTGATGAAATCTGCAAATGTTAATGAATCTAAGTATTCAGCAAGGGATCTACAAAAAATTATAAATTCTTATAAGGAAAAGGGTCTTAGATCTAATGAGATAGATGTTTATGATTCATACAATAAATATATTGCTGAGTTTTACCATCTTTATGAGCATCAATGTATTCGTGATGGTTTGCTTGATTTTGCAGAATTGTTGCTGAAATCCTATGATCTTTTAAAAAATAATCAAACAATTAGAAATTATTACCAAGAACGTTTTAAGTATATTTTAGTAGATGAATTTCAGGATACTAATAGCTTGCAGTATGGGTGGTTACGTTTATTGATAGGTAATTCTACTTCAGTATTTGCTGTAGGTGATGATGATCAATCTATTTATGCATTTCGTGGTGCAAATATAGATAATATGTCTTTATTTGATAAGGAATATGCCAAAGGTAATATAGTCCGCTTGGAACAAAATTATAGATCCATGGGCCATATATTAGGTGCAGCTAATTCTTTGATTAGGTATAACAATGGGCGTTTAGGTAAGAAATTATGGACGCAAGAAGGTGATGGTGAAAAAGTATTAATAGTTGAAAAACACAATGATCTATTAGAGTCACAATGGATAGTTGATGAAATTAAAAATATTGTTAAAAATGGTATTAAACAAGATGATATAGCTGTTTTATACAGAAGTAATGCTCAGTCAAGAGTTTTAGAGCATGCTTTATTTTTAAGTGGTATTTCTTATAAAGTTTATGGTGGATTAAGATTTTTTGAAAGACAAGAAATTAAGAATGTATTAGCTTATTTGAGGCTTATTGTAAATCGTAATGATGACTCTGCTTGGCTTAGATCAGTTAATTTTCCAATTAGAGGAATAGGAACTCGTACTATAGAATCATTATTCGAAATAACAAAAAATAAGAATATTAGTTTGTATGATGCTGTTGCATATCATTCAGGTAGAAGTAAAAATAATTTATTGATGTTTAATAATATTATTTCTACTTTAGAAGAGTCTTCAAGAAAATTAACTCTTGTTCAATTAATAGAACATGTTTTAGAATTTACTGGGATTAATGCTTTTTATAAAAATGAAGAAGAAACTGATCGTTTGGATAATTTAAAGGAGTTAGTTACAGCCGCTACTATTTTTTCAGGTGAAAATAATTTTTCTGAAATTCCTGCAAGTCTTTTGATTGATGATTTAAAAGAAAATCTTGATGTAAGTTTGAACAATAATATTTACCTAGAACAAGAGAAAATTACTCCTTTGCTATCTTTTTTATCACATGCTTCTTTAGAAGCTGGAGATAACCAATCTGAATCAGAGCAATCATCTGTGCAATTAATGACGGTTCATGCTGCAAAAGGATTGGAATTTAAGGTTGTTTTTATTACAGGTGTTGAGGAAGGTTTATTTCCACATGAAAATAGTATGTCTGACAATTCTAGTATTGAAGAAGAAAGACGTTTAATGTATGTTGCTATTACAAGAGCTAGAAAAAAATTATATATAACTATGGCAAATAGTCGTATGTTAAGAGGTCAAGTAAGATATTCTGTTAAATCTCGTTTTATTTCTGAGGTTGGTGAGGGTAATGTAATTTTTGTAAAAAATAAAGAGCAAATTTTACCAAATAATTATTTAAAAAGTAATTCTAGATTTACTTCGAATTCTCATCAACAGTCAAATAAGTTATCCAGTGGTAATACGAATTTTGTTGATATTAATGGTAAGAAGTTTGTAATTGGACAAAATGTAAAACATAAAAAATTTGGTGATGGTACAATTATTAAGTTAATTGGTCATGGAGAGGAATCACAAGCCCAGATAAGCTTTAATAATTGTGGTATAAAGACTATTATGTTAGGTATAGCTAGGTTTGAATAAAGTTTTTATGCTATATTTTTTTGTAAAAGTAGAACGCTATTTTCTGTTGTTGCTGTTGTTAGCCAAATTGGATACAAATCAGGAAATCTTTGTTTAAAATTTTTGTATTCATTACCTATTTCAAGTAAAAGTATTCCATTATCATTTAAATATTCATTATATGTATTGATAATTGTATTGATAATATCCATGCCATCACTACCTCCATATAAAGCTATCTCTGGTTCATGTTTATACTCTTTTGGTAAATTTTCCATAGATATTTTATTTACATATGGAGGATTGCATATAATTAAATCATATTTTTTATTGTTAATTTTTTCAAAAAGGTTACTTTTTTTTATAGCAATTCTATCTTGCAAAGCGTATGAGTCTATATTTTTTTTTGCAATTTGTAGAGCATCATCTGAAATATCAGATGCTAATATTTGAGCATTTGGGAATATGAATGATGATATTATTGCTAGGCAAGCAGATCCTGTACACAAGTCTAATATATCTTTTATGTTTTCAGTTTTTTTAATCCAAGGGTATATTCCATTAATAAGTATTTCTGATATAAAAGATCTTGGTATAATTGCTCTTTCATCAATATAGAAATTATATCCTTGTAACCAAGCTTCATTAGTTAGATAAGCTGTTGGGATGTACAATTTAGTCCTTCTTTCTAAAATATTTAGAAATTTATGGAAATCTTCACTGGATAATGTTGAATCCAAGTATTTATCTATCACATCTGGGTTTATTCCCAATATATTAGATATTATGCATATAGCTTCATCTAAAGAGTTATCATTACCATGGCCAAAAAATAAATTTTCTTTATCTAAGCAGTAAGTGGCATACCTAATTAATTCTTTTATTGGTTTTGATTTAGATATAGGGTTAGTATTATTAATAGACATAATATTTATTTAGTTAATAGTTTTTCTATAACTTTTTTGTAGATATTTTTTAATTTTGCTAAATCTGTTATTTTTACACATTCATTTACTTTGTGTATTGTTTCATTGCAAGGGCCAAACTCTACTATTTGTTTGCTTACTTTGGTAAGAAAACGACCATCTGATGTGCCTCCAGAAGTAGACATTTTGCTTTCTATTCCAAGTTCTTCTTTAATGGATTTAGATAATGTATCTGTCAAAGTTCCTGTTTTCGTTAAAAAAGGGTCTCCGTTTAAAATCCATTCTATATTGTAATTCAAGTTATGTTTTTCTAATATTGAATGAATTTTTGATTTTAAAGATTCAGGGGTATTTTCAGTAGAAAAACGTAGATTAAACTTTATCTCTAATTCTCCTGGAATTACATTCGTAGCTCCATTTCCAGAATGAATATTGGAAATTTGAAAGGTTGTAGGAGGGAAGTATTCATTCCCATTGTCCCATTTAATATTAATAATTTCTAAGAGTGCCTCTGGCGCTAGATGTATAGGATTATTAGCAAGATGAGGATAAGCAACATGGCCTTGTATTCCGTTTATTGTTAGATTCCCTGATAAAGATCCGCGACGTCCATTTTTAAACATATCACCTAGTTCTTTTTCCGAGGTTGGTTCTCCTACGATGCAATAATCTATTTCTATGTTTTTGTTTTTAAGATAGTCACATACAATTTTAGTTCCGTAATTTGCAGGTCCTTCTTCATCTGAGGTTATTATAAAAGCTATAGAACCATCATGATTAGGATTTTCTTCTAGAAATTCCATAGTTGCAACTAAGAATGCAGCTATAGAACCTTTCATGTCAGAAGAGCCTCTACCATACAAAAAACCATTACTTTCTATTGGGATGAAAGGATCTGTTGTCCATTGATCCAGGTTTCCAGCTGGGACCACATCTGAATGCCCAGCAAAAGCTAACAATGGGCCTTTTCTTTCTCTGATTGCAAAGAGATTAGTCACTCCGTTTTTAACAATAGTTTGAATTTGAAAATCAAATTTTTTTAACTCTTCTATTAATAAATTTTGACATCCAGCATCTTCTGGAGTTACTGATTTGCATCCAATAAGTTTTTTTGCGATTTGTAAGGTTAGGCTCTTTTCTGACATTATGCTCTCAATAAATCATTAATACTTGTTTTTGATCTAGTTTTTGCATCTACTCTTTTTACAATCACGGCACATGCTAAACTGTAAGTTCCATCATCAGATGGGATTGAACCAGGTACAACAACTGATCCAGAAGGTATTCTGCCGTAAGTGACTTTTTTAGTTGTTCTGTCTAGAATTTTTGTGCTTTGTGATAAGAATACTCCCATTGCTAAAACAGAATTTTCTTCTACTATAACGCCTTCAACTACTTCTGATCTTGCTCCAATGAAGCAGTTGTCTTCTATAATTGTTGGATTTGCTTGTAATGGTTCTAGTACTCCACCAATACCTACTCCACCTGACAAATGTACATTTTTACCAATTTGGGCACAAGAGCCAACAGTAGCCCATGTGTCTACCATAGTGCCTTCTCCAACATATGCTCCAATATTTACGTAAGATGGCATAAGAACTACATCTTTTCCTATAAATGAACCTTTTCTTGCTACTGCATTAGGGACAAC
Organism: Candidatus Kinetoplastibacterium crithidii (ex Angomonas deanei ATCC 30255); assembly: GCF_000319225.1. Classification (NCBI taxonomy): domain Bacteria; kingdom Pseudomonadati; phylum Pseudomonadota; class Betaproteobacteria; genus Candidatus Kinetoplastidibacterium; species Candidatus Kinetoplastidibacterium crithidiae. The sequence goes on along the minus strand of NC_019815.1, from coordinate 418,173 downwards.
TCTATAGCCACCATTTTTAAATGCATTATTATCAAATTTACTGAATTTTAAAGGTACTTTATCGTAAAAAACTAAAGGGTCTTCTCCAATCACTTGATTATTTTTTGTTCTAAAAGATAACAGAACAGCTTTTTTAATCCATTGATGAGTAATCCATTCCCCATCAATTTTTTCAGAAACCCTTAGTTTTCCAGTATCTAATAATTCTATTGTTGTTTGAATAGCGTTATCTGTATCTTTATCTATATTTGATGGAGAAATATTATTTCTATCTTCCCAAGCTTTTTCAATTTTATTTTGTATATCTGAATTCATAATTTTTAATTTATAGTTAGTTATTAATAGTATGTTTGTACAAATCTAGCAATTCTATTAGCGGCTTCTATACATTCCTCTAATGAGGATACTAGAGCGATTCTTATTCTTTTATTTCCAGGATTTACTCCTAGATATTCACGAGCTAGGAAACTGCCTGGAAGAACTGTAATTGATTCCTCTTGGTATAGTTTTTTTGTGAATTCTGTATCTGAAACAGGAGTTTTTGCCCATATATAAAAGGATGCTTGTGGTTTAGTTACTTCCAAATATTTATTTATTTTTGAGTAGAAAATCTCTATTTTATCATTATATAGCTGGCGGTTTGCATGAACATGTTTTTCGTCACTCCATGCTGCTATGCTTGCGGCTGATATTAATGGGCTCATTGCACTACCATTATAAGTTCTATAAAGTAAGAATTTGTTCATTATTTTTGAATCGCCAGCAACAAATCCAGATCTTAATCCTGGAACACTGGATCTTTTAGATAAACTAGAAAAGACCACTAGGTTGTTATAGTCTTTTATTCCTAAAATATTTGCAGCTTGTAGTCCTCCTAATGGAGGGTTAGACTCATCATGGTAAATTTCTGAATAACATTCATCAGAAGCAATAACAAAATTATATTTTTGAGATAATTCAAATATTTTTTTCCATTCTTCCAAATTTATAACATTCCCAGCAGGGTTTCCAGGAGAACATACAAATACTAGTTGAGTTCTATCCCATATTTCTGTTGGAACATCATCCCACTTACAAGAAAAATTATTTTCTGGATCTAGGTTAACATAATAAGGCTCAGCTCCAGCTAATATCGATGCTCCTTCATAAATTTGATAAAATGGATTAGGGCATATTACAACAGGATTTCTAAAAGAATTATCTATAACAATTTGCGTAAACGAAAATAAAGCTTCTCTTGATCCGAGAACTGGTAATATTTGTGTATTTGGATCTATTTTTGTTGCAATATAACGATTTTCTATCCAGTTTGCTATTGTTTCTCTTAGTAATTCTTCTCCTTTTGTTGCTGGGTAATGGGATATGCTTGAAATATTGTCTTTTATCGCGTCAGCAATAGATTTTGGCGACGGATGTTTTGGTTCACCTATTGATAAATTTATTGGTTCTAGTTGTTCTTTTTTGTAACTAACTCCTGACAAAAGACTTCGAAGTTTTTCGAAAGGGTAGGGATTTAATTTATTTAGCCTAGGATTCATGGTTTTTTTATAAGTAAAATGATATAATGATAAAATGTTGCGAAGGTGGCGAAATTGGTAGACGCACCAGGTTTAGGTCCTGGCGCCGAAAGGCGTATGGGTTCGAGTCCCCTTCTTCGCACCAATATACGATCTTTCAAGTTATTTTATACTTTTATTGTAAACATAATTTGTTTTGCCGTATAGTTTATATTGATTCTATTTTAGTAAATTGAGTCATGGTTTGTTAATTGAAATATTTTATGTTAGATATTTGATGTTGTTAAATTGTGAATTTTTCAATAATTACTTTAATTAGGATCGCTTTAATTTTTATTTTGGGCTTTTAGTTTGTTATTACGTTAGTATGTTGCTTTGTAGCATTACTAACACACGATCTCAGGTGTTGAGATTTTTCGTTCAGTACTTTGTGTCTTTTTTGGATATAGTTATTGTTCTATTGCTCTCTCCTTAAGTGGTTGTGTTTTCGGCTATATGCCTATATCTTTAAGGAAATACAATATGTTGGAAACTGGTGTTGTTAAGTGGTTTAATACTGAAAAAGGATATGGTTTTATCTCTCCAGAGTCTGGTGGCAAAGATCTATTCGTACATTTTTCAGAAATTCAAGGTTCAGGATTTAAATCACTTGAGGAAAATCAGAGAGTCAGTTTTGTTGTTACTACAGGCCCAAAAGGTTTGCAGGCTACTAAGATTCAGATAATACAATAATTTTTATTTTTGTAAAAAAACCACTCTTTAAATGAGTGGTTTTTTATTTTTTGTGGTGATCTATATTTTGTAAAAATACATATATTGATGATTATTTATTTTTTTGTATTTACAAAGAAAATTATATTTTCAGAGTTTTAGTTGTCATTTAATGTCAAGATTATTCTAAATAATCAAATTGTTCTATAATCTCTATAGTATTTTCAAAATATTAATTTGTTTAACTATTTATTTGGATAATTTTTAAATGCAACCTATTATTGAATCTCTTTCTAGTTTGAAGCGTCGTGCTGTTTTGAAAATTTCTAATTCTTGTATTGAAGACGAATTAGAAAAGGAACTGCTAAGTTTATCAAGGAATACTAAAATTTCTGGTTTTAGGCCAGGTAAGGCTCCTATTAGTGTTGTTAAGCGCACTTATGGTCATAATGTTCGTCAAGATGTTGTTACTAAACTTCTTAGCAACTCATTTGATCAATTGGTAAAAGAAAATAATTTATTCGTAGTTGGTTATCCAAATATTATACCTGTCGATTCTATTAATAATTCTGATGAATTATGCTTTGCAGCTGAATTTGAAATATATCCTGAAATTTCTATTCCATCATTTGAAAGTTTAGATATTAAACGTTATAGGCATAATCTTACGGAAGAAGATGTTAAAAAAACACTGGCTATTTTGCAAAAACAAAGATCTGTTTTTGAAAAGAAAGATGATCATTGTGCTGAAATTGGAGACAAAATTATTCTTAGCTATAATGCCACTATAGATGGTGTTTCTTTTGAAGGTGGTAGTTCTGAATCTCTTTCTGTTATTGTCGGTAATAATCAATTATTGCCTGATTTTGAAAATTCTTTAATTGGGATGAGAGAAGGTGATAGTAAAGAACTAGATTTAAAATTTCCTGATACATATCATGATTCTAAAGTTGCAGGTAAAGAAGCTAAATTTTCTATTACAGTCAAGGAAGTTTTTGTAGGAACCTTGCCAGATTTAGATGACAATTTTGCCAAATTGTTTAGTAATGAAGATAACTTTAATTTAGAAAAGTTAGAAGAGAATGTAAAATCTAGTATAGAAAGAGAGATCGGTATTAGATTAAAGAATCTAAACAAAGATAGTGTAATGGGTGTTTTGCTTAAAAATATAGAATTTGAAATTCCAGAAGTTTTAATAAGAAACGAAATGCAATTAAGGCTTAACTCTTTAAAAAGTAGACTTAAAGATGGCAATATAAAAGATCTTGAGAGTTTATCTAAAGACATCTTGCTTGAAGAGGAATCTAAAAAGATGGTTAAGTTAGGGCTAATCATGTCTGAGATAGCTAAGAATAATGATATCAAAGTCGATGATGAACAGATTTTGTCTTATTTAAATAATTTTGCTAAAAATTATGAAGATCCAGAAAAATTTGTGAGCCATTATATGGCAGATTCTAATAAGAAGTCAGAAGTAGCAGCCTTGATTCTCGAAAATAATATCGTTGATCATATTTTAAGTAGAGCTAATATTTCAGAGGAAGAACTAACATTCGAAAATTTAATGGGATTAGAATGACTAATAAAAGAACAATTGTAAATATGAATAATAATCAAACAGATGATTTTTCATTTAATTACGTTCCTATGGTTGTAGAAAACTCTGGAAAAGGTGAGCGTGCTTACGATATTTATTCTAGATTATTAAAAGAAAGAATTATATTCTTAGTTGGTCCTATTGACGATAATATGGCTAATTTAGTGGTTGCTCAAATGTTGTTCTTAGAGTCAGAAAATCCTAAAAAAGATATACATCTATACATAAATTCTCCTGGTGGTTCTGTCTATGCTGGTTTGGCTATTTTTGATACCATGAAATTTATTAAACCTGATGTTTCTACAATGTGTACTGGGATTGCTGCTAGCATGGGTGCTTTTTTATTATCTGCTGGAGAAAAGGGGAAACGTTTTAGTTTGCCTAGTTCTTCTATCATGATACATCAGCCATCAGGAGGAGTGAAAGGGCAGTCATCTGATATTCAAATTCATGCTAAAGAGATTTTAAGATTGAGAGATATGTTGAATTCCATTATGGCATATAACACAGGTCAAAGCATAGAAACCATTATTGGAGACACAGATCGTGATTATTTTATGTCTGCTAATGAGGCTTTGTCTTATGGCTTAATAGATAAGGTTTTAACAAATCGTTAAGTTTTTACAATTGAAAGTTTTTTAAAAATATTTAAGTGATCTTTATGTCCGATAATAATAATTCTAATATTCACACAGGTGGTGAAAACTGCTCGTTTTGTGGTAAAAGTAAAAAAGAGGCTATTAGATTAGTAGCCGGTCCTTCATCTCTTTTTATCTGCGATGAGTGCATTGAAGAATGCAATAGAATCCTTAAAGAGGATAATTATTCTGAAAATAAATCAATAGATATTTCTAAAAAAATACTAAAGCCTAGTGAAATAAAAAAACATTTAGACCAGTATGTTATAGGACAAGATTCTTCTAAAAAAATATTATCTGTTGCTGCCTATAATCATTATAAACGTTTGTCTTGTTGTGAACTAAATGAAAGCGATATAGAGTTAAATAAGAGTAATATACTTCTTATAGGGCCAACTGGTTCAGGAAAAACTCTTTTGTGTCAAACCTTGTCAAAAATCATGGATGTTCCTTTTGTTATAGCTGATGCCACTACATTAACAGAAGCTGGTTATGTTGGTGATGATGTTGAAAACATGCTACACAAATTATTGCAAAGTTGTGATTTTGATATAGATAAGGCCCAAAAAGGAATTATTTTTATTGATGAAATAGATAAAATTGCACGTAAGTCAGAAAACCCTTCCATAACTAGGGACGTTTCTGGAGAAGGAGTTCAACAGGCATTGTTAAAAATTATTGAAGGTACAATTGCAAATATTCCAGCTGATGGAGGAAGGAAAAACCCTAGCCAAAAATCAATCCAGATAGATACTAGCAATATATTATTTATAGTTGGAGGTGCGTTTGATGGCATCAAGAAAATTATTATGAATAGAACTAGTAAAAATAGTATTGGATTTAACGCAGATATTGTTGATATAGAAGGTAATAGCGTTGCTAATATATTTTCTGAGGTAGAAGCAGATGATCTGATTAAATATGGTCTCATTCCAGAATTGGTTGGTCGTATACCAATAATATCCTCATTGGAAGAGTTAAATGAATGTGCTTTACTAAAAGTACTTACTGAACCAAAGAACGCTATCATAAAACAATTTCAAATGATTTTTTCTATTGATAATGTACTTCTTAATTTTACAGAAGCATCTTTAAAAGTTATTGCTAAAAAAGCATTGAAATATAAAACAGGGGCTCGTGGTTTGAGGTCTATAGTAGAGAATCTTTTATTTGATACAATGTACAGCATTCCAGATGATGAGAATATTGCTAAAGTAGTAGTAGATGTTGTTGATAACTCGGATGAAATAAAAATTTCTTATTTGAGAAATTAGTCTTGATAATAGTGATTAGAGATTTAATGTTGTAATATTAAACTGAGAATAGATAAAATTCTTTTTATCAATGATATTGAATTGTTGATTATTGATACCAAATATATGGTTATATAAATTTGGATGTACCTATTTTAACTTTTGTGCCTATTAAATTGAGGATTTGCTTATGTCTGCAAGCCAGACTGTTCTTTCTGAATCAGTGTCTTTGCCGTTACTTCCATTGAGGGATGTTGTTATATTTCCTTATATGACTGTTCCTTTATTTGTTGGTAGATCTCGTTCTATTCGAGCGCTTGAGATAGCTATGGAAGGTGATAAGAATGTTGTTCTTGTTACTCAGAAATCAGCTGGTAAAGATGAGCCTGATGCTAGTGATTTATATCATGTTGGTTGTGTGGCTAATATTTTGCAAATGTTAAAATTACCTGACGGCACTGTAAAAGTATTAGTGGAAGGTGTTGGCAGAGTTGATATTAATTCTGTAGAAGATTTAGAGTCACATTTCATGTGTCATATAACTGATATAAAAAATGAACAACATGATGCTTCTGATATAGAAATAGAAGCTCTGAAAAGAACTCTAATAGAACAATTTGATCAGTATTTAAAACTAAATAAAAAAATTCCTACAGAGGTGTTAACATCGTTGTCAGATATAAATGATATTTATCGATTTGTTGATACTATATCCTCTCATTTGCCCATAAAGCTTGAATACAAACAAAATATTTTAGAAATGGGGTCTGTAGTTGAAAGAATAGAGTTTTTACTATCTCAAATAGATAGCGAAATCGAAATTTTGCAAGTAGAGAAAAAAATCAAAACTCGCATAAAAAAACAGATGGAAAAAAGTCAAAGAGATTACTATCTCAATGAGCAATTTAAAGCCATACAAAAAGAGTTAGGCGAGAGTGATGATAATTTAGGTTTAGATGAATTAGAGAATAGAATATCATCTACTTATATGACAAAGGAAGCTCGTAAGAAGTTAGAGGCAGAATTTTTGAAATTAAAAATGATGTCTCCTATGTCTGCAGAAGCTAATGTTATAAGAAATTATATTGATACAGTTTTGAGTTTGCCGTGGAAGAAAAAAACTAAAATCAACTTAGATATAGGTATGGCTGAAAATGTTTTAGATGCTGATCATTATGGGTTGGATAAAGTAAAAGAACGTATTTTAGAGTATTTGGCAGTTCAAAAAAGAGTTCAGAAGCTTAAAGCTCCAATTTTATGTTTGGTTGGCCCTCCTGGAGTAGGTAAAACATCATTAGGTCAATCTATTGCTATGGCCACAAATAGAAAGTTTGTTAGAATGGCTCTTGGTGGAGTTAGAGATGAGGCTGAAATTCGTGGTCATCGTCGCACTTATATAGGATCTATGCCTGGTAAGATTTTGCAAAATATATCTAAATCTGGTGTTCGTAATCCTTTATTCTTGCTTGATGAAATTGATAAAATAGGTATGGATTTTAGAGGTGATCCTGCATCAGCATTATTGGAAGTTTTAGATCCAGAGCAAAATAATTCATTTCAAGATCATTATATTGAAATTGATTTTGATCTTTCTGATGTTATGTTTGTTGCTACAAGCAATACTATGAACATACCGCCAGCTCTATTAGATCGTATGGAAATTATTAATTTATCTGGATATACTGAACATGAAAAACTACATATAGCGAAGCAGCATTTAGTTCCTAAGTTATTCAAGAATAATGGTTTATTAAAGAATGAATTAGAAATTTCTGAAAATGCCATATTAGATATAATTCGGTATTATACAAGAGAAGCTGGTGTCCGTTCTTTAGAAAGAGAAATTAGTAAAATTTGCAGAAAAGTTGTTAAAAATTCTCTAAAAAATAGTGAAGGTGGTAAATCTTCTGTTTTGTTATCAACAACTGTTGATAGTGACAATATAGGTGATTATCTTGGTGTTCGTCGTTATGATTTTGGTTCTGCAGAAAAAGATAACAGGATTGGGCAAGTTACTGCTTTGGCTTGGACCGAAGTTGGTGGAGATTTGTTAACAGTGGAAGTTGCAGATATCCCTGGTAAGGGTAATATTTTAAGAACTGGTTCTTTGGGCGATGTTATGAAGGAATCGATAGAAGCAGCTCGTACTGTTGTAAGATCAAAATCAGAGTATTTTAATTTTTCAGAAGACATGTTTAATAAGAGAGACATGCATATTCATGTCCCAGAAGGAGCTACACCAAAGGATGGCCCTTCAGCTGGCATAGCAATTACAACAGCTATGGTCTCAGCATTGTCTAAAATTGCTGTTAGATCTGATGTTGCTATGACAGGAGAGATTACTTTGAGGGGAGAGGTTTTACCAATAGGAGGACTCAAAGAGAAAATATTGGCAGCACATCGTGGTGGTATTAAAACTATTATTATCCCAGAAACAAATGTTAGGGATTTGACTGATATACCAGACTTTGTCAAACAAGATATTGAAATAGTACCAGTAAAATGGATTGATAAAGTATTTGATGTTGCTTTAGAACATCCTGTTAATTTATCTAATAAAAAAATACGAACAAATAAAAAAGGTAGTATTACGAAAAAAAATCAGAATAATATAGATAATAGTTTATTAAACCATTAATTCTAACTAAAGGGATAATATATTAATACTATTATCCCTTTAATCTTTAAATACTATTTATTTATAACTTGTGCAATACTGTAAGCTACTGTGTCAACGTTTCTATTATTTAATGCAGCTACACATATTCTGCCGCTAGAAACTGCGTATACTGCAAATTTATCTTTTAAATTTTCTACTTGTTCTTTATTTAATCCTGAATAAGAGAACATACCTTTCTGATCTAAAACAAAACTAAAGTCTTGCTTTACGCCATGTTCATTAATCTTATTGACTAATGTTTGTCTCATAAGTTTGATTCTTTGGCGCATAATGGATAGTTCTTCTTCCCATGCTTTGAATAATTCATTTGAATTTAATACAGAGCTTACGATAGTAGCTCCATGAGTTGGTGGGTTAGAATATATTGTTCTAATAATTCTTTTAATCTGACTTAATACCTTTATTGATTCATCTTTTTCATTGGTTGTCACGGTTAAAGCACCTACTCTTTCTCCGTAAAGAGAGAATGATTTAGAGAATGATGAACTAATAAAGCAAAGAAGATCCATTTCAGTAAACATTCTTACTACTTGCGCATCTTCTTCCAATCCATTGCTAAAACCTTGATAAGCTATATCTAAAAATGGGATTAGATTTCGATCTTTGATTACTTCTGCAATTTGTCTCCATTGTTCTTTAGTAGGATCGATACCAGTAGGATTATGGCAGCATGCATGTAATACTATAATTGATTTTTGTGCTGTATTTTTTAATTTTGACAGCATATTTTCAAAATCTAGACCATGAGTAATTGGATCATAATAAGGATAATTATCTACCTCAAATCCGGCGCGTTCAAATAATGCTTTATGATTTTCCCAACTTGGATTGCTAATAAGAACTTTTGAATTTGGTAATAATTGCTTAAGAAAATCTGCTCCAATTTTGAGTGCTCCAGTTCCTCCAAGAGTTTGGACAGTCACACTTCTATTTTCTGATAAAACTTGGGAATTTGAACCTAATAATAATTTTGCAGCTGCTTTGTTATAGCTTGCTATTCCATCTATTGGTAAATACCCTTTTGGCATGGCCTTTTCCATATATGATAGCTCTGCCTTATACACAGCTTGCATCAAAGGAATTTTTCCATTTTCATCATAATAAACGCCTACTCCTAAATTAACTTTTTCTGTTCTGTTATCAGAATTAAATTGTTCGTTAAGACCTAATATTGGGTCACGAGGAGCTAATTGGACAGGTTTAAATAAATCATTCATAATTTTAAGTAACAATAAAAATATTTATATAATATATTTCGAAGAAATATTCTTTCAGACAGAGTTTAGCATGACATTTTGTAAATTTGTAAATTTTCCAAATAGTTCTTTTAATCTTCATCAGCCTTATGAACCTGCTGGTGACCAGCCAAAAGCTATCGAAAGTTTGTTGAAAGGATTGGATTATGGTTATAAATATCAAACCCTTTTAGGCGTTACTGGTTCAGGTAAAACTTATACTATGGCGAATGTCATAGCTAGATCTGGAAAACAATCGCTTATTCTCGCTCCTAATAAGACACTTGCTGCTCAATTATATGCTGAAATGAGAGATTTTTTTCCAAATAATGCAATAGAGTATTTTGTTTCTTACTATGATTATTATCAGCCAGAGGCTTATATTCCTTCTCGTGATACTTTCATTGAAAAAGATGCACAAATTAATGCTCATATAGAACAAATGAGGCTTTCAGCTGTTAAGAGTTTATTAGAGCGTAAGGATACTATAATAGTTAGTACGGTTTCATGTATTTATGGCATTGGAGATGTTTCAGTTTATAATGATATTGCTCTTACTCTTAGAATAGGTAATCATATATTGAGAGATAAGATGTTTGAGCAGTTAGTCTTGATGCAATATATTAGGAATGATACAGATTTTTCTAGAGGAACTTTTAGAGTTAGAGGGGAGTATATTGATATATTCCCCGCTGAAAATTTTGATGTGGCATTGAGAGTAGGGTTGTTTGATGATGAGATAGAATCATTAGAAATGTTTGATCCTTTGACTGGGAGTTGTATACAGAAAATTTCACGTTTTGCCGTTTATCCAGTATCTCTTTATGCGGTTCCTAGAGATAAAATTATGAATGCTATTAAAACAATAAAAGAAGAGTTGATAGAACGGTCAAATTTTTTAATAACAGAAGGAAAGATTTTAGAGTCTCAAAGATTGGAGCAACGCACAAGATTTGATCTAGAAATGCTACAAGAAACAGGTTTTTGTAAAGGTATAGAAAACTATAGTAGGCATTTAAGTGGTTCTTTGCCTGGTGAGCCTCCAAGTACCATAATGGATTATTTACCAAATGATTCATTAGTTTTTATTGATGAAAGTCATGTTACTATTGGTCAGATATCAGGTATGTATTTTGGTGATAGATCGAGAAAAGAAAATTTGGTTAGTCATGGTTTTCGGTTGCCGTCTGCTTTAGATAATAGGCCTTTGCAATTTAATGAATTTGAAAAAAGAATCAAACAATGTATTTTTGTATCTGCTACTCCATCAAATCATGAACTAGTCAATTCTAGCTGCATAATAGAACAATTAGCAAGGCCTACAGGTCTCGTAGACCCTGAGGTAGAGGTTAAACCAGCTAAAACACAAATTGATGATCTATTACATCAAATAAAAAATCGTGTTGATAAAAAAGAAAGAGTTTTAGTGACTACTTTAACAAAACGTATGTCAGAAAATTTAACAGATTTTTTGAGTGAAAATAATATCAAAGTTAAATATCTTCATTCTGATATAGATACTGTTGAGAGATCTGATATATTAAGAGATCTTCGTTTAGGTGTTTTTGATGTTTTAGTTGGTATTAATTTGCTAAGAGAGGGCTTAGATATACCTGAGGTCTCATTAGTTGCCATTCTCGATGCAGATAAGGAGGGCTTTCTTAGATCAGAGCGCAGTTTAATACAAACAATAGGGAGAGCAGCAAGAAATTTAAATGGCCATGCTATTTTATATGCTGATAGAATTACTAATTCTATCAGGAAGGCTATAGATGAAACTTATAGACGTCGTGAAAAACAGATAGAATTTAATAAAAATCATGGCATTATAGCGAAGGGTATAAAAAAGGATGTTCGTGAATTAATAGATGGTTTATTGGTTAATAATAACTTTACTAGATCAGATAGTTCATTGGAAGAAGTAGATCGTTCTTTATTGAATAATCAGAAAAAATTATCTAAGGAAATTTCTAGATTAGAAAAGCTAATGATTAATTATGCTAATAAATTAGAATTTGAAAAGGCAGCAAATGTTAGAGATTCTTTAAACAATCTAAAACAGATGTTTTTATTTAAAAGTTAATTTAATAAATAAATCTCTTATGGCTAAAAATGTATTATTTGTTTGTATGGGCAATATTTGTAGATCTCCTACAGCTGAAATTATATTTAAACAAATTGTTTATAATTCTGGTATGTCTAAGTATATTAATGTCGATTCTGCTGGCACTCATTCAGGAAATATTAGTAGGCTAGCTGATCATAGGGCTGCAATGGAAGCTAAGAATAGAGGATTTGATATTTCATCCCATAAATCGCGTCCTTTGAATATTGGAGATTTTTCATATTTTGATTTGATAATCGCTATGGATTTTGAAAATATGAGATTTATGAAAGAGATGTGTCCCTCCAAAGATCTTTATAAATTAAGTATGTTGATGCGTTATTCTAAAAACTTCTTTTTAGATGAAGTTCCTGATCCATATTATGACAATTTGCATGGGTTTAGTAGGGTATTTGAATATATAGAGGATGCGTGTGAAGGATTGTTTAATTTTATATATGAAAATTATTCTAATGAATTTATTTATGATAAGTAAATATATTTTTGTTTGATTCCCTATTAAATTAGTAGGATTACTGTTATAATAAATAATTACATAATTTATGACGGTGTAAAAATATATGCGGTTGACAACTAGAAGTCGTTTTGCTGTGACTGCTATGCTTGAATTGGCTATAGAGTATGATCTATCAGCAAGCGTGAGTTTAAGCTTGATTAGTGAGCGTCACAATCTTTCTATATCTTATTTAGAACAATTATTTTTGAAATTAAGAAAAAAATCTTTAGTTAATAGTGTGCGTGGTTCTAATGGTGGTTATTATTTATCAAGATCTCCTAGTGAAATAGTTGTAGCAGATATTATTTTTGCTGTTGATGATGTTTTAGATGCTACAGCTTGTAAAGGCATGGCAAATTGTAAGAAAGACAATAACGGTAACTTTACTAAGTGTATTACACATGATTTATGGTCGTCATTAAATCAAAAAATGTTTGAGTATTTAAGTTCAATTTCATTGCAAAGTTTACTAGATGCTAAGAATTTTAACAGTCGAAAGTCTGATTCTTTAAATTACTTGAGTCATCATGATAATTGTATAAATGAAATAGTGTTTTTATAGAGTTAAGAATTAGGATATTAGTTATATGTCAAATAAGTTGAAACCTATTTATATGGATTATTCTGCTACAACACCTGTGGACCCAAGAGTTATTGATAAGATGGTTCCATGGCTGTATGAAAATCCTGGTAATCCTGCTTCTCGTAGCCATGCGTTTGGATGGGTGGCTGAGGAGGCTGTCGAAAATTCCAGAAAGGAAGTAGCTAGGCTTGTTAATGCGGATTCTCGTGAGATAATCTGGACTTCTGGTGCTACGGAATCTAACAATTTAGCCATAAAAGGGGCTGCTAATTTTTATTCTAACAAAGGTAAGCATATTATTACTGTCAAAACAGAACATAAAGCAGTTTTAGATGCTTGTAGAGAATTAGAACGCAAAGGTTTCGAAGTTAGCTATTTAGATGTAAAAGAGGATGGTATTCTAGATATAGATTACTTGGGGTCTTCTATAAGAAAGGATACTATTTTAGTATCTGTGATGTTAGTTAATAATGAAATTGGTGTGATACAAGATATTAAATCTATTGGGCATTTGTGTAGATCAAAAGGTGTTTTATTACATGTAGATGCTGCTCAAGCAACTGGTAAAGTTGAAATTGATTTGAAAGATTTGCCAGTTGATTTAATGTCATTTTCAGCTCATAAAACTTATGGACCTAAAGGCATAGGAGCTTTGTATATATCTCGTAAGCCAAGAGTTAGAATCGAGTCTCAAATGCATGGCGGAGGGCATGAGAGGGGTATAAGATCCGGTACTCTGCCAACACACCAAATAGTAGGTATGGGAGAGGCTTTTCGTATAGCTAGGGAAGAAATGTCTTTAGAAAACGACCGTATTAAACTATTACATGATAGATTATATCAAGGAATATCTAGTATAGAAGATACTTATGTTAATGGAAGTATGGAGCATAGGGTTCCCCATAATTTAAATATAAGTTTTAATTATATAGAAGGAGAATCTTTAATGATGGCTTTGAATGGACTAGCAGTCTCTAGTGGTTCTGCTTGTACTTCAGCTAGTTTAGAACCTTCTTATGTTTTAAGAGCTCTCGGTCGTAGTGACGAATTGGCCCATAGTTCTATTCGTTTTAGTTTAGGAAGATTTTCTACTATGGAAGATGTTGAATATGCTATTGGGCTACTAAAAGTAAATGTTGCTAAATTAAGGGAGTTATCTCCTTTATGGGAAATGGTTAAGGAAAACATTGATATTAGTACAGTTCAGTGGTCTGTTAATTAAATCAATTAAGTAGTAATAAAGGTAAACATATGGCTTATAGTGATAAAGTTTTGGATCATTATGAAAATCCTCGTAATGTAGGGTCATTAGACAAAAATGATAAATCTGTAGGAACAGGTATGGTAGGAGCTCCTGCTTGTGGTGATGTAATGAAGTTGCAGATTAAAGTAAGCGGGGAAGGTTTAATCGAAGAAGCAAAATTTAAAACTTATGGTTGTGGATCTGCGATAGCTTCAAGTTCATTAGTTACTGAGTGGATAAAAGGAAAATCTGTAGATCAGGCTTTGACTATACGTAATACTGATATAGCAGAAGAGCTTGCTTTACCACCTGTGAAAATACATTGTTCTATTTTAGCAGAAGATGCTATTAGATCTGCTGTAAAAGATTATAAGGAAAAAAATAAAATATAAATGGGGCTTATTTCATGTCTATTTTGCTTACTAAGCAGGCAGCACTAAGAGTTTCTAACTTATTGTCTCAAAGAGGTTCTGGGGTTGGCCTTAGAATTAAAGTGAAAACAACTGGTTGTTCTGGTTTATCTTATAAACTTGAATATGTTGATAAGTGCAGTTTGGAAGATCTAGTTTTTGAGAGTTTTGGAGTTAAAATCTTTATTAAAAAAGATCATCTCATATATTTAGATGGAACTGAGATAGATTATGCAAAAGAAGGTTTTAAAGAAGGTTTTAAATTCATTAATCCTAATGAAAAAGCTAGGTGTGGTTGTGGAGAATCTTTTACAATATAATTAGAAGCTAATGTTAGATGATAAGAATAATTATTTTAGTTTGTTCAACCTCAAAGTTGCTTTTATCTTAGATGAGGATTATTTAGATAAGACATGGAGAGATCTATCAAATTTAGCTCATCCTGATAGATATGTAGGATTTAGTAAGGTAGATCAGTCTGCATCTGTTAGACTTATGTCATTTATTAACGAAGCATATTATAATTTGCGAAATCCAATCAAAAGAGCTCGTTATATTTGTGAGCTTAATGGCATAGATTTTGACAATGCTGATTCTTTTAATGATTCTAACTTTCTTTTAGAACAGATGGAATTGAGAGATTTACTTACTAATATTATTGAACAAAGAAATATTGAAGCTTTAGATATCTTTATCAAAGAATTACAGAATAAAAAAAATATTCGTTTTGAATTATTATCAGTTTTTCTAGATAAATCTTCAGATTATCGTAAAGCTAGTATTGTGATTAAAGAGTTAATGTTCCTTGATAAAATAATGAAGGAAGCTCTTGATTATAAGCAATTGTAGTATTTTAATTTTTTAAAGTTATTTATAATGACATTATTGCAAATTTCAGAACCGGAAAATCAAGATGATGAAATCTTGAAAAGAAATTTATCTATAGGTATTGATCTAGGCACAACAAATTCATTGGTTTCTTTTGTAAACAATGTTTCAGAGCCAGAAATTATTTGTGATTATAATGGACATTCTTTAATTCCGTCTATCGTCAATTATAGTGGTAAAGAAGCTGTTGTTGGTCAAGATGCTCTTAAATTATTAGATGATGTAAATACAATTTCTTCATTTAAAAGATTTATGGGAAGGTCAATTGAAGGAATAAATGATAATTTTCCTACCTATAATTTTGTTAGTGAAAATAATATATTAAAAATACATACTAAAAGTTGTAATATTACTCCTGTCGAAATTTCTGCCGATCTTCTTTCTTATTTAAAAAAAATAGCAGAAAATAAATTACATGAAAAAATTAATGACGCTGTTATTACGGTTCCTGCTTACTTCGACGAAAGACAACGACAAGCTACTAGGGATGCAGCAAATTTGGCTGGTCTAAATGTTTTGCGTTTATTGAATGAACCTACTGCGGCAGCTATTGCTTATGGGTTAGAGAATTCTAATGATGGTATATATGTGGTTTTTGACTTAGGAGGAGGAACATTTGATATTTCTATTTTAAAATTACATGATAGTATTTTTGATATTCTATCAACATTTGGCAACACTGTTCTAGGTGGTAATGATTTTGATGAAATAATAGCTAATTATATCACTGGTCTAGCTACTAATAAGGATATTTCTTTGAAAGACAAAAGAAATATCCTTATTAAATCTAAGTCCATTAGAGAATCTCTGACAACTAATGAAAATTGTGAATTTAATATAGTTCTTGAAAATGGACATGCAATTGTTGGTTCTATAGACCGTATTATTTTTAAAAAAATATCAGAAAGTTTATTAAATAAAATTAAAACATGTGTACACCAAGCTATAAAAGATTCAGGATTAAATATTAAAGAAGATATTCTTAATATAGTCATGGTTGGTGGAGCTACACGCATGCCAATTATCAGAGAATTAGTTATTGATATCTTTGATAAAGAGCCATTAATTAATATTGATCCAGATAAGGTAGTTTCTCTAGGAGCTGCTTTGCAAGCAGATAGGTTAGTAAATAATAATCACATTGAGAATAATTGGTTGTTATTGGATGTAACTCCTTTATCCCTAGGAATTGAAACTATGGGAGGACTTTTTGAGAAAATCATACCACGTAATAGTAAAATCCCTATATTGGCAAAACAAGAATTTACTACTATGAAAAACAATCAAAGATCCATGAGAATTCATGTTTTGCAAGGTGAAGGGGATCTAGTTCAAGAATGTCGTTCTCTTGCTTATTTCGAATTGAATGATATTCCTCCAATGTTGTCTGGTGTGCCTCGTATTGAAGTTAAATTTCAGATTGATGCAGATGGTTTATTACAAGTTTCTGCAAGAGAAACCACTAAAAATATAGAATCCAGAATAGTTGTTAAGCCATCTAATGGTTTAACTAATGATGAAGTAAAGCTAATGATCCAGAAAACTTTGTTATCTAATGATAATGGTGTTAATCGTTTTTTATTAGAAAAACAATTGGAACTGCAAAAACTAATTGAGACAATTGAGGAGGCGTTAAACCAAGATCCTTATGTAATTAGTGAGCAAGAATTATCAGTCATAAAGAATTCATTAATTGATGCCAAAAAACATATAAATGATTCAAATATTAATTTATTAGAATCGATTATAAATGATTTATCTATTAAAACTGAAAATTTTGCTATTTTAAGAATGAATTATCACATAAAGAATTCTTTATTTAAAAAGAATATTCTTGATATTTAATATAATATTAACTATGCCTAAAATTACAATACTTCCTCATCCAGATATTTGTCCAAATGGTAAAATTATAGAAAATGCACCAAATGGTTCTTCTATTTGTGAAATATTATTATCTAATGGTATAGATATTGAACATGCTTGCGGTCTTGTTTGTGCTTGTACTACTTGTCATATTATTATTAAAGAAGGATTTTCTTCTTTGAATAGTATCGATGAAATAGAGGAAGATATGCTAGATAAAGCTTGGGGGTTAACATCTTGCTCTCGTTTATCTTGTCAAGCTATAGTGATGGAGGATGATTTAACAATAGAGATACCGAAATATAGCATTAATCATGCTAAAGAAAAATATTGAAAAACTAGCACTTTCTTATTCTATTTATGTGCTAGTTTTATGGTTTTATTCTGGTCTCATGTGAGGGAATAATATGACATCTCTAATATTGTTTTTATTAGTTAACAACATTAGTAATCTATCTATTCCTATCCCACATCCTCCAGTTGGTGGCATGCCATACTCTAATGATTTAACATAATCAAGATCTAAAAATAGTGATTCTTCTTCTATATTTATATTTTTCTTATTAACTTGGTCAAGGAATCTTTGTAGTTGTTCCTCTGGGTCATTTAGTTCTGAGAAGCCATTAGCTATTTCACGTCCTGCTATAAATAATTCAAATCTTTCTGCAATTTGAGGACGTGAGTTTGATTGTTTTGCAAGAGGTGATGTTTCGGTAGGATAGTCAATTATATATGTAGGTTCCCATATTTTTGATTCCGTAGTTTCTTCAAATAAATATAATTGTAAATATCCTAATGATATTGTTTGTAAATTTTCTATATTAATTTTATTATTTAATTTTATTATTTCACTATATAAAAATTCTTTGTTATTTAGAGAGTTATAATTATATTGTGGATTGTACTTACATATAGCTTGGCATATGCTAATTTTTTCAAATTCTTTAGAAAAATCTAATTGTTTGTCTTGATATTCTATTTTAGAGTCTTTATGTATTAAAAGAACTGTTTTCTTTATCAAATCTTCAGTGAAATCCATTAACCAATTATAATCAGTGTACGCGGCATAGAATTCCATCATTGTAAATTCTGGATTATGTCGAGGGCTTACTCCTTCATTCCTAAAATTACGATTTAATTCGAAAACTCTTTCAAAGCCACCAATTATTAGTCTTTTTAAGTATAGCTCTGGAGCTATTCTCAGATACATATCCATATTGAGAGAATTGTGATGTGTGACAAAAGGTTTAGCTGCAGCTCCACCTGGTATTACATGTAGCATAGGAGTTTCTACTTCCATGAAACTAGATTCATGCATATGTTGTCTAATGTAATTAATTACATCACTACGTGTTTTAAAAGTTTGACGAGTATCTTCTGATATTATTAAATCAAGATATCGTTGTCTATATTTTATATTTTGATTAGCTATACCATGAAATTTATCAGGCATTGGTCTAATAGCTTTAGATATTATTTTTATGGAAGAAACATGTACAGATAATTCATCTTTGTTTGTTTTAAACATTATTCCTTCGACATATACTATATCGCCTATGTCAAATTGTTTAAATTCTTGATATACATCATTACCTATTTTTTTCTTATCTAAATATAATTGTATTCTAGCAGTGCTATCTTGCAAACTTGCAAAACTGGCAGCTCCCATGATTCTCTTAAGCATTATGCGTCCAGCAATATGAACTTTAATATTAGCTTCTTGAAGTTTTTCTTTGCTTAAAGTGTTATATTGAACTATTAATTCTATATTTTTATTACTTGGTATAAGATTATTTGGATAGTTAAAACCTGCTGCTCTATTTTTTTCTAATTTAGCACGTCTTTCATCTATTAGTTTATTGTGCTCTGTATCTTCATAACTATTGTTTGTATGCTCATTCATGGTATTTGGTTTGATTTGTTGTTATATATAAATTATTAATTAATGTAATATTTCGCTAACTTTATTATTTGTAAGGTATATATCTATATTCCTTGTTTAAGGCTTGACTTAATGAAAACATCTAAATCACCGTCTAGTACCTTTTGTGTATTAGATACTTCAATATTTGTTCTATTGTCTTTAATTCTACTCTGATCTAATACATATGATCTTATTTGGTGTCCCCAGGCAACATCAGTTTTTGAGTCTTCTAATAATTTTTTTTCATGCAAACGATTTCTTATTTCTAAATCATATAGTTTAGATTTTAATATTTGTAAGGCTTCGGCTTTGTTTCTATGTTGGGATCTATCATTTTGACATTGCACTACTATCCCTGTAGGGTTATGCGTTATTCTTACTGCAGAATCAGTTTTATTAATATGTTGTCCACCAGCACCACTAGCTCTATATGTGTCTATTCTTAAATCAGACGGGTTTATCTCTATTTCAAATGAGTCATCTATTTCTGGGTATACAAATATGCTAGCAAAAGATGTATGTCTACCATTAGAAGAGTCAAAAGGGCTTTTCCTAACAAGTCTATGTATTCCTGTCTCAGTTCTTAGGTACCCATATGAATAGTTGCCAATTATTTTTAATGTAGCAGATTTTATTCCTACAATTTCACCTAATGACTCTTCTAGAATTTCGATTTTGAAACCTTTTTTTTCTGAATATCTTATGTATTGCCTCATTAACATAAAAGCCCAGTCTTGTGCTTCTGTACCACCAGCACCAGATTGAATATCTAAAAAACAATTGAGAGAATCAGTCTTATTTACGAACATCCTTTTGAATTCTAATGATTCAATTGTTTCTTTGAATAAAATGACATTAGATTCTAAGCTCTTGATTAATTGATTGTCATTATCTATTTGTGCCAAATGAAACATTTCTATAGAGTCTTCAATATCATCGTGTATTTTAGTTAGCTCAAATACTGTTTCTTCTAATATTTTTTTTCTTTGTTAATTTTTTGTGCGTAACTATGATCATTCCATAAATCAGGATTTTCTAATTCTGATTCAATAATTTTTAATCTCTCTATTTTTTTATCATATTCAAAGATACCTCCGTAATTCGAGTACTCTTTTTAGAAAATCTTTCATTGTAATTAGTATGTTATTTTGGCCTTCTATATTCATATTTTGCAATTTGGTAAGTTTATATTTTTATTTATTACTAAAAAGTTCGTGGATTTTTTTAGAGATTGCTGACATGTTAACTCTACCAATCAATTCTTTTTTTATAATTTTTATTGTTTCTCCAATCGAGGCTTTGCCATTGATTCCTTTTGATTCAACAACCAAAATGGCATTGTTAATTACTTGATTTATCTCTTCCTCTGAGGCTTGATTCGGCAACAACTCTTCAAGAACTAAAATTTCATTTTTTTCTTGTATTACTCTAAGTTCTCTATTGGCTTTTGTAAATTCTTGAATTGACTCTAACCTTTGATTTATTTGTTTTTCAATTATACAAATTATATCAATATTATTAAGTTGTGTCCTTTTCTCTATTTCTTTTTCTTTGATTGCTGCTAACAAAAGTCTTAAAGTACTTAGTCTTTCTGTTTGATGACTTTTCAATGCAGCTATTAATTTATCCTGTATAGTGTCTTTAATGTTTATTGAGTTCATAAGATAGTATAAAAAAGTATAGTATATTTCAATATATTAAATGATTTATGAAATGTTTTGTACTATATTAGTGGTCTTATTATTTTTATATTATTATTATTATGTCTTATTCTGTAAAAGAAATATTTAAAACATTACAAGGTGAAGGTTTTCATTCTGGAAGGGCTGCAGTTTTTTGTAGATTTTCAGGATGTAATTTATGGAATGGTTTGGAAAAAGATAGATTAACATCAGATTGCAAGTTTTGTGATACTGATTTTATTGGAACTAATGGTGTTAATGGAGGTAAATTTAAAAATGTTGATTTATTAGTGCATAGTATTTCAAAGGAATGGGGTTGTGAGAATTATGAAGATCGTTATGTTGTTCTAACTGGTGGTGAACCATTACTCCAGGTTGATGTGGAATTAATTGATGCATTGCATAATGCTGGTTTTTTTATTGCGATTGAAACAAATGGTACTATTATTCCTCCTGATGGTATAGATTGGATTTGTGTGAGTCCTAAAGTATCAAGGGATATAATTTTAAAATATGGTAATGAACTTAAAGTTGTTTATCCGCAGTCAAATATGAACATAGATAGTTTACTAAGTATGAATTTCGAACATTTTTTTCTTCAGCCTTTAGATGACGCTAATATAAAAGAGAATACTAGATTATCTGTTGAATATTGTATTACACATCCAAAATGGCATCTTAGTCTTCAAACTCATAAATATATAGGTATTCCATGATTTCAATTACTAGAAAGTTAGAATTTGATGCTGGTCATAGGATTCCTAATCATAAAGGTCAATGTAAAAACATACATGGTCATAGATATGTATTAGAAATTACTTTGGAGGGTTTTTTATCTAAAGTTAATAGCGAATGTGATTATGGTATGGTTATGGATTTTTCTGATGTTAAATCAATTGCTATGAAGTATATTGTTTCAAACTGGGATCATTCATTTTTAGTACATGATCAAGATCTATTGGTTTTGAATTTTTTAAGCACATTACCTGATCATAAAACTGTAGTTTTAGATAGAGTGCCAACAGCAGAAAACTTATCATTAATTGCTTATAATATTTTATTTCCTGTTTATAAAAAAGTCTATGATAAGCATTTGATTTTAAAAAAAATACGTATTTATGAAACTCCTAATTGTTGGGCTGAATATCATGGAATATGATCACATGATGTTGGAATTAGCATTAAAAGAGGCTGAGAATGCTTATAAAATTGGGGAAGTTCCAGTAGGTGCTGTTATAGTTGATAGTGATAGAAACCCTATTGGTTACGGTTATAATAGGACTATAGTTGATAATGATCCCACTGCTCATGCTGAAATAGTTGCGATTCGTTCTGTTGCAAAAAATATAAACAATTATAGATTTTCAGGAATGAGTCTATATGTAACTTTAGAGCCTTGTCTTATGTGTTTAGGTGCTATTTTTAGTGCTAGAATAACAAAAGTTGTTTTTGGAGCAAAAGATTATAAAACAGGAGTTTGTGGTAGTGTTATTAATTTGCCTTCTTTGAAAGAAATAAACCATCATACTAATGTTTTACAATTTAATGGTGATCTCGTATCAAATTGCAGCCATATTTTAAGTAAATTTTTTAAGAATTTACGCACTAGCATTTCTTAATGCATTACTCTCCAATTATTTTTTATTGCAATTATTTCGAAGTTTAAATGTATGAAAACTTTGACTGGAAGTTGTATATATGAATGTTTTATTAAAAAAAGTCGTTTTTTAACGAATGCATCATATGTTGGTAGCTATAAAGAAGCAGAATTTTTTTTTGAACAACATTTTTCTAGAACAGCAACTCATAACTGCTGGGCCTTTAGAGTTGGTAGTACGGCTCGTTTAAATGATGATAAAGAGCCCAGTGGAACAGCAGGAAAATCTATTTTTGATGTTATAGAAATGAATAACTTAGATAGAATCGCCATACTTGTATCACGTTGGTATGGTGGAGTGAAATTAGGAAGTGGTGGTTTAGTCAGAGCTTATCGTTTTTGTGCTTCTGAATGTGTGAATGCAGGAACACTAATAGATGTTGTTAATTACTCATATTTAAAATGCAAACTCGAAGTTAGCTATTTTTCTTTGTTGAATAATAGACTCAGAAAAATGAATCATGTTGATTTATTAGAAGAGGAGTTTTATAGCAAATTTGTTGTTATTAAAATAAAGATGCCATGCAACAATATTGATTTAGTCATTAGGCTAGTGAACGATATTACTAAAGGTAGTGCTATATGGTTATAATTTAGTAATATCGTTTCAATAGTTTATTGTTTTGCTGTGTTAATTATTTCTTCTAGTTGTTTTGCTGATAAAGATCCTGGTTTTGAATATACTATTTCTTGATTTTTGTATATTAAAATTGTTGGTATAGATCTAATATTTAATGATGAGGCTAACTTAGATTCATTATCAATATTTATTTTGACGAATAAAATATCTTTGTATTTTTTCGAAGCTTCTTCAAAAATAGGAGCAAAATTACGACAAGGGCCGCACCAAGGAGCCCAAAAATCAACTACAATGATACCATCTTTTTTGATAGTTTCATTAAATGATTCTTGATCTAAATTTAGTAAGTTCATCTTTACCTCGTAAATTTGTAGATTTATTTTTAAGTATTAGTTCAGTACATTGTTCTTTATAGGAACATTTTTATTCTACCATTAAGTTTGTTTTATAATGCATATTATAATATATTATTAGAGATTTTTTTAATGATTATTCTAGGTTTTGAAAGTTCTTGTGATGATACTGGAGTATCAATATTCTGTAGTAATCGAGGTGTTGTTATAAATTTGGTAAATAACCAGTCTCTCATACATAAAGATTATGGAGGTGTAGTTCCAGAATTAGCATCTAGAGATCATTTAAATAAAATTTCTTTCTTGACTAATAAAGCTTTTGAAAAAAGCGGCTTGTCTTTTTCTGATATAGATGCTGTTGCTTATACTATTGGTCCTGGATTAAGTGGCTCGCTTTTAATCGGATCTAGTTTTGCACAAACTGCAGCTTGGTCTATGAATATACCTGCTATTCCAATACATCATCTAGAAGGTCATTTATTGTCACCGTTGATTTCCAATGCAAAGCTGGAGTTTCCATTTATTTCTTTGTTGGTGTCAGGTGGTCATACTCAATTAATGGCAGTTAATAAAATTGGTGATTATAATGTGATAGGGGAAACTTTGGATGATGCAGCTGGTGAAGCTTTTGATAAAATCGCTAGATTAATGGGCTTAGATTATTGTAATGGGGCAGAAATTGCAAAATTAGCAGTTAATGGTGATCCTGATGTATTTCAAATTCCAAGGCCTATGTTTAATAGTCCTAGTCTAGATTTTAGTTTTAGTGGTTTGAAAACAGCAGCAATGATTAGGATAAAAGAACTACAGTCCAAAGAAATGTTTGATCATATAGCTCGAGCAAATATTGCTGCATCTGTTCAGAAATCAATAATAGATATATTAATACATAAAAGTTATTTAGCTGTAAAGAGAACAGGTATTAAAACAATAGTAGTTGCTGGTGGTGTAAGTGCTAATAATTTATTGCGTGTTACTATGCTAGATTCATTAAAATCTTTGTCTTGTAAAGTTTATTTTCCACCATTGGAGTTATCTACTGATAACGCTGCCATGATTTCCTTTGCTGCATATTTGAGACTTAAACATAATTTAATTAACATGAATAGTCTTAAATATAATTTGTCTGTGAAACCAAGATGGAATTTAAAAGATGTAAATAGTATATATTAATATATTATTTGATCTTGTTTTCTTTGTTTTGTAATAATCTGGCAATATTGTTTTGATGTCTATATAAGAGTATAGTGCATATTGTAATTATTAATATTAAAAAAGGTTTTTCTGCTTTCCATAGTATTTTATCAAATATTACATAATATATTGGTGTTAGTAAGCTAACTATAATTGAGGAAAGAGAGGAATATTTAAAAACTTTTATTGTTGTTAACCATGTTGCAAAAGAAATAAAGGCCAGTGTCGGCTCGATATTCATTAAAATTCCGAAGAATGTAGCAACACCCTTACCACCTATAAATTTTGTAAATATAGGGTATATGTGACCTAATAATATAGCAATTGCACTAAAACATATTATTTCTGTTGATGGATTGTAGCAATATAACTGTACTATTTTTAAACCTATATATCCTTTTGATATATCTCCAATAAGAGTTGCTATAGCAGCAATTTTATTTCCAGTTCTTAGCATGTTAGTGGCACCTGGATTTTTTGATCCGAATGTTCTTGGATCTTCTAAATGCATAATTTTACTGATTAAAATGGCAGAAGGAATTGATCCAATTAAATAGGAAATTAATATTAATAACAAATAGTTTTTATTTAGTATTTCTGTATACATAATATGCCTCCATGACTATGTGATATAGTTTTAGTATTATAATTATTAATCAATTTATATGTAGGTTTTTAATGCGTATTCTTTTATCAAATGATGATGGTTACCACGCTAAAGGTTTAAAAAAGTTAGCTGACTCTTTGCAAAGTATAGTAGATTTACAAGTTGTTGTACCAGAATCTAATTGTAGTGGTGTATCTAATTCACTAACTCTTAATAGACCATTGAATGTTCATATAAATTCTGATGGTTTCATGATATTGAATGGTACTCCAACAGATTGTGTACACTTATCTTTAACAGGATTGCTAGATAAAAAACCAGATTTAGTAATATCTGGAATAAATAACGGAGCAAACATGGGTAATGATGTTTTGTATTCAGGAACTGTTGCTGCCGCAAGAGAGGCTTACGTTCTTGGTGTTCCTGCTATAGCTTTTTCTTTGGTGGGTAAAGGTTGGAATCACATAGATAGTGCAGTGAGAATCGCTAGCATTTTTGTTAAGAGTTATATTGATTGTGGTATAGATAGTCTTTTTTTATTGAATATAAATATACCTGATGTTAGTTTAAGTGCTATAAAAGGGATTTCAGTAACAAAATTAGGTAAAAGACTACCTTCTAAAAATATGATAAAAAGTTATAATCCTTATGGAGATCCAGTTTATTGGATAGGTCAATTAGGACCTTCTGTTGATGATATTGAAGGGACTGATTTTCATGCAATTTCTAAAAATCATATATCGGTTACATTGCTAGAAATAGATTCATATGTTAATGCCGATATTTCATTTTTAAAAGAATGGGTTTCAAAAATAGATATTTAAATTCTAATTGTTATGAATTTATTAATATTTTTTATGTTTTCTTTCAAAGATTATTTTTGACATATGATTATTTTTGTTTTGCTTTTTAGTAAATTAAGACAAATAACATACGATTTTTTGTTTGTATTTGTTGTGGCTTTATCTTTTTGTTTATGTGGTTGTAGTAACTGTAGTCACGATATGGCTAGAATCACGGATATTCCAGTTGTTAATGATGATTTGCGTTTATTCAATTTTTACATAGTTCAATCAGGTGATAGTTTATTTAAAATAGCTAAGCATCATAATATTGATATTGGAACTATTAAGGAAATTAACAGGATTAATAATGATGTTATAAAAATTGGTGATATGCTATATATACCAACTTCTATTTATAATTCACAAAGAAAAAAATCTTATGTAAATATTGATAAATCTGTAAATTTTACTAGAAATACAAATAAGCTTAGTATAGAAGAAAGAAAAACAACTATAAATAATGACTCTTGGGGTTGGCCTTGCAATGGAGATATTATAACGAAATTTGATTCTTATAATAGAGGTATAGATATTTCTGGAAATATTGGGGATTCTGTTGTGGCAGCTTCTGATGGGAAGGTTGTATATAGTGGTAACGGAGTGCGTGGTTTTGGTAATTTATTAATTATAAGTCATGATGATGGATTTATAACAGCCTATGCTCATAACAGTAAACTTTTGGTTGTTGCTGGTGATATGGTTTCTAAAAATATGAATATTGCAGAAATGGGAAAGAGTGATTCAGATTATTGTAAATTACATTTTGAAATTAGAAAAAATGGAGTTCCAATAGATCCATTAAAAGTTCTTCCTGTAAGATGAAATCAATAATAGTATTCGACATTGAAACTATACCTGATATAGATGGCTTAAGAAAGCTGAATAGTTTTGACGGAGATCTTTCTGATTTCGAGTTACTTGAACTAGTAAAGCAAGAGCGTATAAAGAAAAATGGACATGATTTCCTACCATTGCATTTGCATAGAATAGTTTCTATTAGCTGTCTGTTTAGGAATGCTGATGTAGTAAGCATAAAAACATTAGGACAAGAAAATGATTCAGAACAATCAATACTGTTATTATTTTTTAAAATTATAAATCGTTATACACCTAGATTAGTTACTTGGAATGGCTCAGGGTTTGATTTGCCAGTTATTCATTATCGCAGTTTAATTAATAAAGTTATTTCTGGTAAATATTGGGATTTAGGTGATGATAATAGAGAATTTAAATTTAATAATTATATAAATCGCTACCATAGTAGACATATAGATTTGATGGATGTTTTGTCAAAGTATAACGTACGTGCGAGTGTTCCTATGGATGAATTAGCAAAACTATGTGATTTTCCTGGCAAGATAGGAATGGATGGCAGTATGGTATGGGAAGCTTGGTGTAATGGTGACATAAAATCTATTCGATCATATTGTGAGACAGATGTTGTAAATACCTGGTTGTTGTATTGTAGATTTTGTTTGTTTGAAGGTTCTTTAGATTTTGATTCTTATACAAAAGAAGTTTCTTTGTTAAAAAAATATATTTCGAATCTTGAAGATGATCATTGGGTTAAATTTATTGCTTCTTGGAAGGATATTATTTAGTGAGCGATATTTTAGAGATTAATTCTATTGATTTAAATGCTAGAGGTGTATCACGTTACAATAATAAAGTTGTATTTGTTGATGGTGCTTTGCCTGGAGAAAAAGTAGTAGTTGATATCGTTAGAAAAACAAAAAAATATGATCTAGCAGTATTAAAACAGATAGTAACTCAGTCAAATTTTAGAAAAGAACCACTTTGTAAGCATTTTGGTACATGTGGTGGTTGTATTATGCAGCATATAGATCCGAAATCACAGGTATCTATGAAACAGCGTATATTAGAAGATAATTTATTTCATTTAGGAAAAATAAATCCAGATTTTATTTTACAGGCTATTTATGGACTAGATTGGCAATATAGGTGTCGGGCAAAATTTTCTGTAAAATTAGGATCGAAAAAATCTTTTGTTTCCATTGGTTTTCTGGAGCGTCGTAGTCTATTTGTTACTGATATTAATTACTGTCCAATTTTGCATAATGACATTAGTAAACTAATTTCACCATTGAGAGAGGTTATTTCTCAACTATCAATTTCAAGGAATATATTTAATATAGAAGTATCTATAGGAGATAACTCAGTAATTCATTTGTCAATTTGTACTTCTAATCAATTAAGTTATACTGACAAAAGTCTTTTGTTGAAATTTGAGAAGGAATATAATACTAAATGTTGGATTCAAAGAGGGAAGAATCAAGAGCTTTATCAGATAAGTAATAACGACAGAGAGTTATACTACTCATTACCTGAATTTGGGTTTCTAATGCATTTTAATGTGAATGATTTTACGCAAATAAATCATTCAGTGAACAGGATAATGGTATCAAGAGTTTTATCATTGCTAGATATTAAGCCATCAGACGTAATCTTAGATTTGTTTTGCGGTCTTGGGAACTTTACTTTGCCATTAGCTACAAAGGCTAGGAAAGTTATAGGTATAGATATAAATAATGATTTGATTGTTAGAGCTTCAAATATAGCAACATTTTATAAATTAGATAAAATTATAAGTTTTAAAGTTGTTAACTTATTTGAAATAGAAATGAATTGGTTTTCTAAACTAGAAATTTTTGATATTTTGCTATTAGATCCTCCTCGTGATGGAGCATTTTCTATCGTTAAATCGTTGTCTGTTTGTAAAAAAAAGTTTTTGCCAAGAAGAATAGTATATGTTTCTTGTAACCCTTCTACTTTATCTAGGGATGTTAATGTATTAGTATATGAGTGTGGTTATACCTTAAAATGCGCAGGAGTTATAAATATGTTTACTCATACTGGACATGTTGAATCTATAACAGTACTCGAATTATAGTGTTTTTAATTCTTGATGATTTTGTATATATAATTATTATAGTTATTTTTATTGCTGAATATTATGTTTGAATTTTTTAGAAAAAAATCTCGTTGGATTGTTTTAATAGCAATAATTCTCATTATACCAGCTATTTTTTTTTCTGGGATAATGATGATTAATAAGTCTCATAAAGATAAAAAAATAGTTTCTATAGGTAATTCTAATATAACGCTTTTTGATTTTGAAAAAACTTATTCTAGTTTTATAAGAAAAGTTATTTCAGATACTAAAGATGATATAGATATATCTTTGGTAGATACACCTAAAATGAGAAAATCTTTTTTAGAAGAACTTATAAATTCAAATGTTTTAAATAAAACAGCGCTTGATTTAAAAATATCTGTATCTGACGATGTTCTTTGTAAATATATATCTTCTTTAGATTGGGGTAATGGCTATAATAATTTTTCTAAATCGAATTACATAAGTGCTTTGCGTAGTGCAGGAATTACGCCAAGAGAATTTGAAGAAGATCAAAGAACCTATTTAGCAGGACGAAAACTAATAAATTTTATTGCTATATCTCCTATATTTCCTGAAAAGCTATTAGATCATTTTACCAGATCCTCTCTACAAAAAAGAACTGTACGTTTAATAGATTATAAATATAAAAAATTTGAAGATGAAGTATCAGTTCAAGAAGATGATGTCTTAGTGTGGTATAAAAATAATAATGAATTATTAGAAATTCCTTTTAATATAGATATTGATTATCTAATTCTAGATCAAGATAATATATCTTTGGATTTTGATATAACAGATTCTGATGTAGATCATTTTTATGATAAAAATATTTTAGGTAATAATGAAGTACGTTCTTTTGATTATATTTATATAAAAAAGAAGGATGATAGATTATTAGACATAGGTAATGCTTCAAACATATTGGAACTTGTAGTTCAAGATCCAAATAAGTTTGAGTCTTTCGCTATTAGTAAAGTAAATAATAGCCAGATAAATAATTTTTATAGTAAAGATCATTTATCAGATAATTATGGACCTGAATTTTCTGAAATTGTTTTTAATCTAAAAGAAGGTGAGATATCTAATATAATAGAAACTAATGATGGATTTTATATAGTTAAACTTATAAAAAAAGCTAATAACATTAGTTATACTAAAGATCAAATAAAAGATATTATTTTTAAACAAAAGAAAAATTTGCTTTTCGTAGATTTAATATCAAAAATTAGAGATTCTATTTATTATGACAATAAAGATTTAAGTGCGATTGCTACAGAATTATCTTTAAAGAAACACAGTTTATACGGATTAACAAGAGATGGTGGTGTTATTAACTCTGATGACATTAAGAATAATTATTTTAAAGATAGGAAAATATTAAATATATTATTTAATGATTTTTTATATAATGATCGTAATTATAATCTTGTCCAGCTTTCTTCTACGAAATTTGTTATTGTTAGAATAAATTCTTTAAATGAAGCTTTCATTCCACCATATGATTTAGTTAAAGACTCTATAAAGAAAGTTGTGATATCTGAAAAAAGTAGAGATTTGGCAATAAAAAAGGCTAAAGAACTTTTAATTTCTTTAAATAATGGTAATTTCCCTAAAAATTTGTCAAACAAATTTTCCAAGCCTATAGAATGTATGCGGAATAAAGAGAGTATTGGTATTCCAACAGAAGTTTCTGATTTTGTTATGAAGATGTCACATTCTAAATTACCATTTTATGATTTTATTTCATTAGATTCTGGTCTTTACATAATTAAATTAGAAAAAATTGATGAAAATATTACTCATGATGATGATATAAATAAAAATTTTAGGAAAATATTTTTTGATAGTTATGGTAAATCTGAGTCTATGGCATTTATTAGATATTTGAGAGATAACTATAATTTAAGATTGTTTGATAATATTAATGATATTCTTAATTTAAAAATAGATTAGATATTATATTCATAAAGGTTAAAATAAACTTTTCCAGCTTTTTTTGTGCGTATTAAATTTAGATAATCTGGTATTTGTACTATTAAATTTGATTCTATATAAACTATACTATTACTATTTAGCACTCTTGGTAAATAATTCCATATTTTTTCAAATTCATTATTTTGAAATGGAGGGTCTAATAAAATTAGATCAAATTGTTTCGTTTGTTTTTGTTGAAGAAAATCTATAGCTTTTCCAGGAAATATGTTTACTTGGTTAAGTGATAGTTTTTTGCAGGTAAGTTGAATTGATTTTATCGCCTGTTTGTTATACTCTACCATTTGTACAAAATTAGCGCCTCTGGAAGCTGCTTCAAATCCTAATGATCCACTGCCAGCAAATAAATCGAGTATATTTTTATCTGTAAAATTGTTATTCCATTTATTATTTATCCAGTTGAATAATGTTTCTTTAACTCTATTCGGAGTTGGACGCAATCCATTAATTTTAGGAAATGTAATTTTGGTATTCCTATATATTCCAGAAATAATATAAACAGAGTTATTAGTCATGTTTGATTTTTTGAAAAGTAAATTTAATAAAAATGTTAGTTCTAGTAATACTATATTAGAATCAGAAGAAAAAATATTAAAAGAAGACTTTGTAAATGAACAGAATCAAGAAAATATTAATTGCGAAAAAGATAATAATTATAATAAATATTCTATTTTTACATCGCTTAAGAAAAGTTTATCTAATACAAGTAATAATTTAAATAGATTTTTTAGAAAATCAACAATAGATGAAGCTATTTTTGAAGATTTGGAGTCTGCTTTAATAATGTCAGATGTAGGATTTGAAGCATCTAGCGATATAATAAATTTGTTAAAATCTAAATTCTTGAAAAGAAATACATTTGAGATTAAAGAGGTAAAAAATGAATTATATGAAATATTAACTGATCGTTTAAAAGTTTTAGAAAGTAAAATTCATATTAATAATAAGCCTAGCATTTTTTTAATTGTTGGAGCTAATGGAGTAGGTAAGACTACATCAATTGGTAAAATAGCTTCCTATTTTAAATCTTTAAACTTGACAGTTTTATTGGTGGCAGCTGATACATTTCGTGCTGCTGCTGTAGATCAACTGCAGAAATGGGGTGATATTAATAATATAATGGTATACTCTAAAATAGGGATACAAGATCCTTCTTCTGTGGTTTTTGATGGTATTAATTTTGGCAGGGCTAAAAATGTTGATGTTATTATTATAGATTCTGCTGGAAGATTACCATCAAATATAAATTTGATGAACGAATTGACAAAAGTAAAAAAGGTTATATCTAAAGCAAACAATGCTGATCCTTACGAAACTATACTGGTTTTAGATGCCAACTCAGGTCAGAATAATATTGCACAAATATCAGCTTTTGATAATTATATTGGTATATCAGGCTTGTTTATGGCCAAGTTAGATGGGACTGCTAAGGGTGGTATTTTAGTTTCTGTAGCTTATGGTAAAAGTAATATTCGTAAAATTCCTGTTTATTGGATAGGTGTAGGAGAAAATAAGAATGACATCTTATCTTTTGTAGCTAAAGATTTTGTAGCAGCTATACTAGATAAATAAAAAATATTTTTTTATTTAAATTTTAAAAATCAAACCCGTAAAAAACTAACACTATTATTAACAATCTATTATATGTCTAATTCCTCCATTGCAAATATACAAAAATATGGTGTTATATCATCTGTTGATGATATTATCGATGAACTAAAATCTGGTCGTATGATTATATTAATTGACGAAGAAGATAGAGAGAATGAGGGTGATTTATTAATAGCTGCGGATTTTGTATCTTCTGAGAGTATCAATTTTATGATAACACATGCCCGTGGGTTGGTATGTCTAACTTTAACAGAGGATCATTGTCAAAAGTTAGGTCTAAGTATGATGACAGAAAATAATAGTTCTCGTTATGGTACTAATTTTACACAATCAATAGAAGCGGCAAAAGGTATAGGTACAGGTATTTCTGCTTCTGATAGAGCACATACTATAAAAGTAGCTACAGATAATAATGTTACACCAGAAGATTTGGTGCAACCTGGCCATATATTTCCAGTCAGATCTGTTAAAGGCGGAGTTTTATCCAGGGCAGGGCATACTGAAGCAGGGTGTGATTTAACAAGAATGGCTGGTCTTAATCCTGCTGCTGTAATTTGTGAAATCATAAATAAAGATGGTTCAATGGCTAGATTACCAGATCTGTTAGAGTTTTCTAAGGAGTTTAATTTAAAAATAGGTACAATTTCTAGTTTAATACAATACAGAAGTGAAAAAGAAACTTTAATTGATATGTATAGTAGTTTTATAATAAGTACAATGTATGGCGATCTTAAAGCATTTTGTTATCGTGATGTTATAAATTCTTCAATTCATATTGCTTTAGTACATGGTAATATTGAGTTGTATAAAGATACTTTGGTCAGTATACAAACACCGTCTTCTATCTTAGATGTAATGAGAGTAGATGATAATTTTGGTCTATTGACAATTAATAAGGCTTTAGAGAGAATTGTGCAATCTTCTTCTGGAGTATTGTTATTAATAAACAGCCATATTTCTTGTGATGATGTTTTAAGAAGTATTAATGAATTTAATAAAACCAAACCATTTCTAGATAATTCGAAATATAATTTGGCTACACATGGAGTTATATCACAGATACTTTGTAATATAGGTATTAGTAGTATTAGATTAATAAAAGAGAAAAATTCCCCTAATAAGTTTGATTTTGGTCTTTCAGTTTCGGGATATGAGTTTATATAGAGTTTTATTTTTATAAGAAAATTATTATGGATATTAATAGTATTAATCCGAATCTAGATGGTAAAGGTCTTAGTATTGGTATAGTTGTATCTAGGTTTAATGATGAAATAGGGCAGATAGAATTAGATTACTGTTTAGAAGAATTATTTTCTTTAGGTGTCTCGGAATCAGACATAGTTTTAATGACAGTTCCTGGAGCTTTAGAAATAGGTGTAGCTATGTTGCATCTTATTGAAAATCGTGAAGTTGATGCTTTAATAGCTCTTGGTGCTGTTATTCGAGGTGAAACTTTTCATTTTGACATAGTTAGTAATGAAATGGCTTCTGCTATTACAAAACTATCTATACAATCTGGTGTACCAATAGCTAATGGTGTTTTAACAGTTGATAGTTACGAGCAAGCCAATGTTAGAGCGTCTGAAAAAGGACGAGATTGTGCCGATGCAGCTGTAGAAATGGCTAATTTAATTCAAATGCTTAAATCTTGATTTGTTAATATCATTTATCTTAGTAAAATATATTACACGGCTTATATATGAAAAAAAATAAAACAACAGCAAGAAGAAAAGCAAGAGAATTTGCTTTGCAATATATTTATTCATGGATAATTACAGGATCTAATCAAGAAGATGCTTTTAATGATGTTCTCTATAATTTCTTTGAGATAAATAATTTTAGAGATATAGATAAAGATTGGTGTAAAATACTCATTTCAGGTATTTTGCAAAATTGTGAAAATTTAAGAAGTAATTTCACACCATATTTAGATAGACCACTAAGATCTATTTCTCCAATTGAACATGCTATTCTGCTAATAGGAAGTTTTGAATTAATTGAACATATGGAGATTCCTTATAGAGTTATAATTAATGAGTCTGTAGAGCTAGCTAAATCTTTTGGTGGGACCGATGGTTTTAAATTTATCAATGGTGTATTAGATAAAATGGCTAATAGTATTCGTGCTAATTAATTAGCTTTAGTTTTTATAATTTATTATTTCTTTAAGTGAATATGTCAGAGTTCGACATTATTAGAAAGTATTTCTCCAAATCTGTAGTACAAAAAAGTATGTTAGGGGTTGGTGATGACTGTGCTTTATTTACAGTTCCTCATGGAAATGAAGTTGCTGTTAGTAAGGATTTATTAATAGAAGGTAAGCATTTTTTCTCTAATGTTGATCCTGTGTCGTTGGGTCATAAGTCTTTGGCAGTTAATTTATCA
This sequence comes from Candidatus Kinetoplastibacterium crithidii (ex Angomonas deanei ATCC 30255), assembly GCF_000319225.1. NCBI lineage: Bacteria > Pseudomonadati > Pseudomonadota > Betaproteobacteria > Candidatus Kinetoplastidibacterium > Candidatus Kinetoplastidibacterium crithidiae. The sequence continues at coordinate 383,184 of NC_019815.1, read as the reverse complement.
GATTTAGCTGCAATGGGGGCACAGCCTATTGGATGTTTGCTTGGTATTGCGATTCCAACAGTGGATCATCGATGGTTATCAAAATTTTCAAAAGGTTTTTTTAAATTATCTAATGAAGTTGCCTGTCCATTATTAGGTGGTGATACTGTAAAAAGTTCCTCTGGAATATCGATAAGTATAACAGTTTTTGGGGCAGTGCCAGTATCACAAGCTATTCGTAGAAATGGAGCCAAATTAAATGATGAAATTTGGATTTCTGGAAATTTAGGCAGTGCTGATATTGCATATCGCATTATAACGAAGCAAATTATGGGTAGTAAATCTTTATTAAGAAGAACTATACGTGCTTTGGATTGGCCTAATCCGCGGATACATCTTGGTCGTTGTTTATTGGGAATAGCTAATTCTGCTATTGATATTTCAGATGGTTTTTTACAAGATTTGAGTCATATTACTAGGTCTAGCAATTTAGGGGCTAATATATATTATGATGAAATTCCATTTGATAAATATTTAGAAGGAAAAGTGTCGCAAGAAGATATTAAAAAAGCTATTTTGAATGGTGGGGATGTGTATGAATTATGTTTTACTGCATCAAAAAGTAATCATAATGCTATTAGAAAAATATCTAATGACACTGGTATTGTACTGCATATGGTAGGTAAGATGGTTAGTGGTAAATCTATAAAAATTTCCCCCCATGATAGATCTATATTATATGATATCAATGGCTTTAATCATTTTTAAAAAAGTATATTTTATAAGAGATATAATTAATGCAAGATCGTTATAATGCTAGTTTTCCAAGTTTTTCTTGGATTTGCAAAAATCATAGTAGATTTTTTGCTTTTGGTTTTGGCAGCGGATTAATAAGACCAGGTTCAGGTACTTGGGGAACGTTAATGGCTTGGTTGTTATGGTTTAGTTTTTTGAGGTATTTTGATAACTTAACTATGGGCTGCCTATTAGTTATTGGATTTTTTTATGGTTGTTGGGTTTGCCAATCTATGGAAATTGAATTAAATACAAATGATCATGTTGGAATAGTTTTTGATGAAATTGTTTCATTTGTATTTATTTTATGGGTTTTAAAAGGATCTTTTCTTATTGAGTTATTATCATTCATTATATTTAGGTTTTTTGATATAATAAAACCACCACCTATTAAATACGTAGATAGAGTATTTAAGAGTGGATTTGGTGTTATGTTAGATGATTTAATGGCTGCTATTTATACTATAGCTGTGGTTTTATTAATTAATAAAATTATGTAATTTTATTAATTATGGTTTAAAAAATTGTTTATTAAATTTTTTAATGATTTTGCTGAGTCTGATGCTGCTTCTCTCCAATTATCATCTTTAGATGAGTATAATATTGATCTAGATGAATTTATCATAACACCTCTATTTATTTTGTTTATGCCAGATAGAACAGTATTTTTAATATCACCTCCCTGAAATCCTATGCCCGGTATTAGTATGGGCATCCTTTCTCCTACTATTTTACGAACTATAGATAATTCTTTGGGATATGTAGCTCCAACAACTAAACCAAATTGATTATTTGTATTCCATTTTGTTGATACTATTTCAGCAATATATTCATATAACATCATTCCATTTTTTAATTCTAAAAATTGTAAATCTGATCCACCAGGATTTGATGTTTTACATAATATTATTATGCCACGATCTTTCCACTCCATGTATGGCAATATAGAGTCTAGTCCTAGAAATGGATTAATTGTTACTGCATCTGCATTATATCTTTCGAAAGCTTCGATTGCATATTGTTCAGCTGTAGTTCCAATATCCCCTCTTTTAGCATCTAAAACAATTGGTAGAAATGGATATTTATTTTTTATATAGGAACATAATTCCTCTAATTGTTCTTCAGCACGCAATGCAGAAAAATATGCAATTTGAGGTTTGAAACTGCATGCATATTGCGCAGTTGCGTCTACTATTTCAATACAGAATTTTAAAATAGAATTTTTTTTATCTTTTAATTCATAGGGAAAATTTTTAGGGTTAGGATCTAGTCCTATTTGCAATAAAGAATTGCTTTTTTCCCATGACTTTTCAATTTTTTCTATAAAATTCATTTTTCTTTTATAATACCTATATATTAATTTTAATATTCAATTTTTGGTATTTTAGCTGTCTATTTCTAAACTGTATAGCCAAAATGTTTAGAACTGCACTAGAATTTGCGTAATTATATCTATTTATTTGTAATAATATTATCTAAATTGAAATTTTGCAGTACATTGAATATTTTTATATAACTTAGCATAAGTGATGGATTTAATATCATCACTATTTATTCATTTTATGCATAAACTATGTATTTGTTATACACCATAATTAATATTAGCAATAGGTTTTAATTTAAATTTTATTTAGATTATTTTTTAATAATTGAAACTGATTGCATATTATTTAGATTATTAGATTTTGAATAATGTGCTGATTTTTTTAATATCAACACATCATTTTTGTAATGTTAGGAACTATAACGAAAACCTAACTAGGTACTTTAAGGAGCATTTCTACCCCTGATAATCCTTTGCTGATTTCACGTAAAGCTAATACTGTAGGTTTATTATTTGATTCAACTTTAGGCATATGACCTTGAGATAATTCTCTTGCTCGATATGCTGCTGCTAAAGTTAGATCAAATCGGTTATTAATATTTTTTAAACAATCTTCTACTGTTATACGGGCCATTTTATTTTCAATATCATAAAGGTTACAGACTACTTAATCCTATCATTTATCTATTCAGTTGTAACTCCTAATCTAGTAAAAAGTTCTACATTTTTGCTAGCTTGCACCTGAAATTTTAATTTTGTTGCATTAATAATATGAATTAAATCACTTAGTGCTTTATCAAAGTCATTGTTTACAATAATATATTCACATGTTTTTGCATATTTAATTTCTGTGGTTGCAGCATTTATTCTCCTAGTAATAGTTATTAAATCATCTTGTGCTCTTTTTATTAATCTTTTTCTCATTTCTTCAATAGATGGTGGTAATATAAATATGCTAGTTGCTTCTGGATATTGTAATTTTATTTGCTTTGCTCCTTGCCAATCTATTTCTACTATTATATCTTTTCCTTTGCTAATTTGATGGTTGATAAAGTCTTTAGATGTTCCATAGAAATTACCATGTACATTAGCTGATTCTAAAAAAACTTTATCATTATGCATTTTTTGAAATTCATCTATTTCTATAAAATGATAGTCAAAACCATTTTTTTCAGTTGGACGAGGTTTTCTAGTTGTATATGATATAGATACAGATATATCTTTATGTAAATTAGTTAAAGCTTTTATTAGACTAGATTTGCCAACTCCACTAGGAGCTATTATTATAAATAAATTACCATAATTCATATTATTTTCTTTGAAAAATCTTATTAAAATTGAATTTATAATTTATTATATGATTATTATAGTTTTCAATGAATAAAAATAAATTTTCTTTTTTGCATGATTTGATTTTTATATGAGGTAAGGTGTAGTTGTTAAAGTTAAATATTTATCAATATGTCATTATTTTTATGACTATTGATATTAATAACAAAATTAAAATTTGAGGTGAGATGCATGGATTCTACTTTTATTTCAAGAATGGAAAAACAAAAGATAAAGACGCCAGAGCCTTTATCTTTTATTTCTTTTGATAAAGCTGAAAAAGCAGTTGATTATCTAATAGAGATATATGAAAGGAACACGAATTTTTTGTGTTCATCTTTTATAGAAGAAATAAATTGTAAAGATCAGGTGGCTAATCATAAATTTAGAGCATTCTATCCGGCTATAAGGATTTCTGTGTCTACTCATGATTCCATAGATTCAAGAATTTCGTATGGCCATGTTGCAGAGCCCGGATTCTATCAAACTACTATTACTAGACCTAAGCTTTTTAAATCTTATTTGATTGAACAGATTAGTCAGCTTATAAATAATCATAATGTTCCTGTTTGGATTGGTGAGTCTAATTCTGCTATACCAATACATTTTGCTTTTATAGATACTAATGCAAAATTTCAAGAAAATGATAGTGCCAATAGATTACTAAGGGATATTTTTGATGTGCCAGATTTATCTGTTACAGATGACTCTATAGTTAATGGGACTTGGAAAGGAAAAGAGAAAGAACCGAAACCATTAGCTCCTTTTACTGCTGAACGCATAGATTATTCGCTGCAAAGATTACAACATTATACGGCAACAGCACCAGAATTTTTCCAAAATTATGTTTTATTTACAAACTATCAGTTTTATGTTGATGAGTTTTGTAATATGGCAAAAAAGTTAATTTTACAAGAAAATGGTGGTTATACAGCATTGGTTGAGCCAGGTAATAATATAATTACTAAGGATAATTGTAATAATTTGAGAAGTGATGGATTTAAAACTCCTCAAATGCCTGCTTATCATTTAGTCAGGCCTAATCATTCAGGCATTACTTTAGTTAATATAGGGGTAGGGCCATCAAATGCAAAGACAATAACTGATCATATTGCTGTTTTGAGACCTCATGTTTGGTTAATGTTAGGACATTGTGCTGGTCTAAGAGATTCACAACGTTTAGGTGACTACGTGTTAGCACATGGTTATGTAAGAGATGATCATGTTCTTGATATAGATTTGCCTACTTGGGTTCCTGTTCCTGCATTAGCTGAAGTCCAAGTTGCTTTGGAGCGTGCTGTTGAAGAAATATCTGGTCTTGAAGGATGGGAATTGAAACGTATTATGAGAACTGGTACTGTTGTAACTATAGACAATCGTAATTGGGAATTACATGATCAGGTAGAATTAGTAAAACGTTTTTCTCAATCTCGAGCAATCGCTTTAGATATGGAGTCTGGTACAATAGCTGCTAATGGTTTCAGATTTCGTGTGCCTTATGGTACTTTATTATGTGTTTCCGACAAACCATTACATGGAGAATTAAAATTGCCTGGTATGGCTACTGCTTTTTATCGTACCCAAGTTAATAAGCATTTAGAAATTGGTATTAAAACGTTGGAAATTTTGCGCAGTATGCCTTCTGCAAGGCTTCATTCCAGGAAATTACGAACATTTATGGAAACTGCATTTCAGTAATCTTATTTGGTGGAGCGGAGGAGGATCGAACTCCCGGCCTTCGCATTGCGAACGCGACGCTCTCCCTACTGAGCTACCGCCCCATATTTTATTAACTTGTTCTATATAGTTTTTATTCTAATAGACACAGGAGCATGATCTGAGGGCCTTTCTTTTTTTCTCATTTCTATGTCTATGTTAAATGATTCGCAAACCGATTGAACAGAATTTGATGCTAGTATATGATCAATTCTTAAGCCATTATTTTTGAGAAAACTATAATTTCTATAGTCCCACCAGGTAAATGATTTTTTTGGCTGATCGAATTTATTGAATAAATCATTTAGTCCTAGATTAATTAAATTCGTAAATGCTGTTCTTTCATCTTTAGATACTAGTATTGTGTTTTGCCAAATATTTGTATCATATACATCATCGTCACTAGGTGCAATATTATAATCACCTAATAGTATTAAATTTTTATGATTTTCTAATTCATTATAGATGAATGTGTTTAAATGATAGAACCATTCCATTTTATATCTAAATTTATCACTTTCTAATGATTGCCCATTAGGACAATAAATACAAATTATTCTTAAATCAAAATTATTCACATTTACAGTTATAGATATTACTCTTTTTTGTTCATCTATATAATTTTTAATGCCATAAGAAACTTCAATTGCTTTATACTTACTTATTATTGCTACTCCATTATAAGTTTTTTGACCATAACAATAAGATTGATAACCCAATCTATTAAATTCTTCATGAGGAAAATTATCATCTATGAGTTTTGTTTCTTGTAGGCACAATATATCTATATTATTTTTTACTAGGAAATCAAGAACTTGATTAAATCTTATCTTAAGAGAATTAACGTTCCATGTAGCAATATTCATTGTATATTATATATACGGTAGACAAATTTTAAAATTCAAAAACAAATCTATAAAACGAGGAATTGCTAAAAATATTACTTGTTTTATAGATTTGTTTATATATCAAATAATTTTATTATTTTTTACATATTTTTTATTGCACTAGACAGGCGACTTTTATGTCTAGAAGCTTTATTTTTATGAATAATACCTTTATCAGCTATCCTGTCTATAATACTAACAGTTTTTTTAAAGGTTTCTTCTGCAGAGATCTTGTCAGCGTTTTTAATAGCTTGAATTACTCTCTTTATAGCAGTACGAAACATTGATCGTAAGCTAGAATTATGTTTATTACGTTCTATTGACTGTCTAGAACGTTTGCGAGCTTGTGCTGTGTTTGCCATCTTACTCCAACTCAATAAAATATTTGATTATAAAATAAAAACTAATGAAGCTAAAAAGCAGCTTGATAATTGCATTTTAAACTATTTAATTTTGCTGTCTAGTATGATTTATATATTTTACGTTTGTGTTTTTGTAAAATTATTAGGTCTCATGCCAAACAGGAATAGTACCATTAAATATGATAACATTGCTAATAATATTATATGAATAAATATAATAAATCTGTATATAAAATGTGTTTGTAGGCCAATCCAATCTATTCTATTATCAAAGTAATTAAAAATTATTGCAACAACTATAGATGCAGGTATTATTTTTAATAAAAATTTACCCCAATTATTATTTTTATAGTCAAAAAAATTCCTTTTTATTAGGATTGTTAACATAAGTAAAGAATTTGTTAATGCTCCCATACTAATACCTAGTGCCAATCCTATATGAGAATATATTGGAACAGCTATAAAGTTTACAATTTGCGATATAACCAAACCAAATAAAAATATTTTAGTTGGTGTTATTGTGTCTTGCATAGCATAGAAAGCAGATGATAGTAATTTAGATGACATTAATCCTATAACACCTAATGAATAAGCCATAACAGCATATTTTGTTTGATTAACATCTATGTTATTAAATGCACCAAAATGAAATAATGTTGCTACCAAGCCAGTTGGGAAAGTTGCCATGCATATTGCAGATGGAATCCCGAATATGATTACAAGTTTTAAACCATTATTTAATAATTTGTTATATTGAATAGTATTCTTTGTTGCAAAAGTTTTTGATAATTCTGGTAACATTACTGTACTTAAAGCCATACCTAACAATGAAACTGGAAGTTCCATTATTCTATCTGCAAATGTTAGCCATGTAAGACTTCCATGTTTTAACCATGTTGCTATATTTGTATTTATAAGAAGTGAAACTTGCGAAATAGTCATTCCTATAATAGCTGGAATCATTTTTTTTATTATTTTTTGCACATCTTTATCATTCCATGATTCCATGAAATTTGTTGACCATTTTGGAGCAAAACCTATTTTTATTATGGCTATCCATTGAATGATTAGTTGAATTATTCCTCCTAATATTACACCTATGGATAATGATAATACAGGTTGTTGTAAATATTTTGAAAGGAATATACATGAAAATATCATTGATATATTTAGTAGTGCTGGTGTAAAAGCTGGTATCGAGAATATTTTCCAAGTATTTAATATGCTAGAAGCAAATGATGTAAGAGATATTAATACAATATAAGGAAACATAATTCTTGTCATACTAACAGTACATTTGAATTGTTCTATATTATCAGTTGAATTACATATTCCACTTGCAATAGTTTTGATAATTAGTGGTGACGTTAATATTCCTATCATAGCTATAACACTTACACTTAATGTAAGTACGATAACTGTTTTGTTGATTAAAGATCTTGTTTTATGGTAATTACTACAGTCATTATTATGTATATTGTTTAATATAGGAATAAAAGCTTGAGAAAAAGAACCCTCTGCGAATATTTTTCTCAACATATTAGGTACTCGGAATGCAATCCAAAAAGAATCACTGATGTGGTTTGCACCTATGGTTTTTGCAATAAGAACATCACGTGCTAATCCTGTAATTTTGGAAAAAAAAGTAAAAATACTTACAGTTAAGATTGAGCGAATAATTCTTTTTAGAATCATATTATTTCGAGGTTATGTTGATTCATTATTCATATTTCTAATGAATCAACTATTAAAAATCATGACTTCTATATAAGAAAAATAATTTTTCTTTTAAAAGAAACATGCTATTTATAAGATAGATATTATATAGCTTTTATACATTACAATTGTTGTTGTATATCGATTCTAAAATTCTATTTTTAATTTCTTCTACAGATCCTAGTCCTAATATTTTCCGATATTTGGGTGCTGTATCTGGTTCTTTTTTTGCCCATGATGAGTAATAATCTACTAATGGTTTTGTTTGTTCTTTATATATTTTTAATCGATTACGTACGGTTTCTTCGTGGTCATCTTCTCTTTGGATAAGGTCTTCTCCTGTTATGTTATCTTTCCCTTCAAATTTTGGAGGATTGAATGTTATATGATAAGTACGACCACTAGGCATGTGTATGCGACGTCCACTTATTCTTTCTATAATATTTTTTTCTGGCACATCTATTTCTATAATGTAGTCGAGATTTATATTAGCTGTTTTTAGAGCATTTGCTTGATTAATATTCCTAGGAAACCCATCAAGTAAGTATCCATTATGGCAATCATTATTTTCTAATCTGTCGCTGACTAGTTTAAGTATTATAACGTCAGGAACTAACTTACCAGCATCCATTATTTTTTGAACCTCAGAACCTAAAGAAGATCCGTTTTTAATAGCTGTCCTTAGCATATCGCCAGTTGAAATTTGAGGTATATTAAAATGCTCAGTTAATAATGAGGCCTGGGTGCCTTTGCCGGCTCCTGGAGGTCCGAGCAATATTAGACGCATGAGTACTCCTAATTAAAAAATTATTTTTGGAAAGAGATCGAAGTTTTAATGTAATAATTATGTACAGGTTTTTTTATTTTTATCATTGTGATCCATATATTTCTAATTTTTTGATAATAATCAAATATGCCAATTTCCATATTATAACAATTTCTAAAGTTCTTAACTGTTCTAAAAAGTTTTTTAATTTGAACTGTTGATATTTTAATTCACGAAAGGTATATAAAAACAACGCATAGTAGGTATGTATTTTATAGTCTTTATTATGATTATTAGATTTATTATCATTACTATAATATTTTGTTTTTCTAAAATAAATAGGAAAATCAGATATTTTATCAATTAAAATATCTGATTTTTTTGTTGTTCCATAACTTAATGCTCTTTTATTAGCTGCTATTCTGTTTGAATAGTTCGTACTATCATAATTTTGATACTTGATAATGGATACTTTGCTAGTAACCATTGTTGCAATTGAAAAACAATTTATATCAGCTATCATTTTTTAGAATTATTTTTGAATTAAATTTAGTTGGAATTATAAAAATTACTTCATTATCCCAATAATATTTAACCTTTTAAAATAGTATTTTTTACTAACAAGTAAAACCGGAAAAATTATTAAATCAAATTTACATAATAATTTTTGATTTTCTGATCATGAGATAATTATTTACTACAAATACAAATATTTTAGGTTAAAATTTATAGTAATATGTCATTCATTGCTTGGTCAGAATTTTTTAATTATCTTGAAACATAATACAATTTGTTAGAGATATAGGCTAGAATATATTTAACCAAATGTATTAATAAAATCACTTTTAATTTTATATATACTACTTATGGTGAAAATCATATATATATTCAGATATTTTTTTTATAAAAGTATAGTCTGAAAATTTTGCTATTACTGGTATTTCCCATAATCTATCATCTTTGATATTCAAACATTTTATAGCATCTTTAGATGTTATGATTATAACGTCAGCAATTATATTAGAAAAAGTAGATTCTTGAAAATTAAAATGATCGTCGAGTTTAATATATTTATCTATATTTATTTTATATGCTTCTAACATTGTTAAAAATCTTTCATGATTTCCAATTCCAGCTATAGCGACTATTTTTTTGAAATATTTTTTTGAGGAAAATTTTTTTAAAGGCATGGTAATATTTCTATTTAGTACATTACGGGCATGAATAGGTTCTAAAAACATATATAACTCATTATCATCATGATTACTGGAGTTATTTTTGAAATCATGTTTGCTTACATTATTTATAATAAAATCTACTTCTTTTAATTTATTTATTGATTCTCTCAATGGCCCTGATGGCAAAAGTTTCCCATTGCCATGTTTTCTTTCATCTTGGACTACTATTTCAAAATCTCGAGCTATAGATTTATGTTGTAATCCATCATCGCATATTATCACATCAATTTCTGGGTCATGTTTTAATAAAGCCTTAACCGCTTTTATTCTATTTGGATGAGCTGCTACAGTTACTCCGGTTTCTTTGTTAATTAAAGCAGGTTCATCTCCAATTTTTGCTGGGTTATTGATTATATCTTGTATAACAACATCTTTTTTTATTCTTACTCCATAACCTCTGCTAATTACAGCTGGGTTCCATCCTAGAGATTTTAATTCTTTTACTATTGCAATAACAACTGGTGTTTTTCCAGTGCCTCCTATATATATGTTCCCAACTATTATTATAGGAACATTTGGTCTATATATATTCAAAATACCAAATGAATAAGTTTTTTCCTTGATAAAATTATAGAACATGGTTATATATGATAGGGGGGACATAACCTTACTAAAGAATCCTTTTTTTTCCATTGATTTTGTATGGCAATTCTCAAATAATTTGTATTAATCATTTTTCTAAAAACATAGACATTACTAAAATTAATATCATATATTATTTCATTTTTTTATAGCATTAGCATCAAAGATTATATTTTTTATCTATCCACAGAAATTGTGGATAATTGTGTGTGTAACTTCTGAGATATACTGTCTTCCTTAGCCTAAGAGTGGATTGTATAGTTTTTATACAGCTTTATACAAAAGCATTGGTTAATCAAAGAGTTACTACCATATGTCTTGATCTTATGGGTTATTATGGTTTGTTTGATATGTAAATTACTGATTTTTACAAGCGTTTTAATTCTGTGGATAGTTTTTAACTTTGGCGTTGCTTATATGAGTAAAGATACATTATTTGAATTAAGAGATAGTTTTAATGAAGTATGGAGTGTTTTTGAATTAAATAAATTTATAAGTAATTTTTTTGATAAGGAATTGCCTTTTTTTTATGTAAAAGGAGAGATATCTAATTTTGTTATAGCTTCATCTGGGCATTGGTATTTTACATTAAAAGATAGTCAAGCATCAGTAAGAGTTGTAATGTTTAAAGGTTATTCATCATCGGTGTTATTTGTACCAAAAAATGGCGATCAAGTACAAGTTTATGCTAAATTGTCTTTATATACTCCAAGAGGAGACTATCAGTTGCAAGCGACTGGTATCATCATATCTGGCACAGGAAACTTGCATGAGCAATATTTAATGATAAAAAATAGATTAGCTCTTGAAGGTCTATTTGCAAAAGAAAGAAAGAAAAGTATTAAAACCATTCCGAATTCGGTTGGCATCATTACTTCATTAAAAGCAGCAGCTTTAAAGGACGTTATTGCAGTTTTTAAGAGAAGAGCCCCTTATGTCAGACTAATTATTTACCCAGCACCAGTACAAGGGGAAAATTCTTCCCATAAGATTATTGAGCAATTAAAAATTGCAAATAGAAGATTAGAAGTTGATACTTTACTTTTAGTTAGAGGTGGTGGTAGTTTAGAGGACATGTGGTGTTTTAATAATGAGGACCTAGCACGTGCTATTAGCGTGAGTTTAATACCTATTATTAGTGGCATTGGTCATGATATTGATTTTACAATTGCTGATTTTGTAGTAGATTTGCATGCACCAACACCAACAGCTGCTGCTGAACTAGCTTGTGTAGCTAAAAAAGATTTAGAGAATAAATTATATTGGTGTCAAACTAGTATTAGTAAGTCTCAGACAAACCTTATAAGAATTTTTGAGCAAAATCTTGATAAACTTTCATTTAGGATAATTTCTCCAGAAATAATCTTAAATCGTAAAAAAGACATAATTTCATATTTTTTTAAATTATTATCATCAATGGTTAAGGAACCAAAATCCAGGTATTCTCAAAAAATAACAATTTTAAAAAATAATTTATTAAATAATAAGCCAGCTTTAGATAATTACTTAAGTTTTATTAATTCATATGCAGATAAGCTATTTAGAATCCATAGGTCTATTTTACTTTTTAAGAAAAATAGTTTAGGGCATTTAGAATCTAGATTGCATTTGTTAAATCCAGAGAATGTTTTATTGCGAGGATATTCTTTTGTTAGAAGTAATGATGGTAAGCTTGTAAGAAGCTCTAAAGATTTAGTTTATAAGCAAAGATTGGAAATTCAATTTTCTGATGGTAAAGTAGACGTATTAGTAGATTCTTGACATAGAATCAGTTGTTTATTTTTAAAATATTATAGGAGTTTAAACTAAAATGATTCATGTTTTACCAGATTTGCCATATAAAATAGATTCTTTGAGTCCTTATATTTCAAAGGAGACACTAGAATTTCATTATGGAAAACATCATCAAACTTATATTAATAATCTCAATTCGTTAATTCAGAATACAGAATTTCAAGAAATGTCATTGGAAGAAATAATTAAAAAATCTTCTGGTGCTATATTTAATAATGCAGCACAAGTATGGAATCATAATTTTTATTGGAATAGTATTTGTCCTGATTCCACAAAAAAACCAGAAGGAAATTTGGCTGATGCCATTAATCAAAAATGGGGTAATTTCGAGTCATTTAAACTAGAATTTAATAAACAAGCTGCAAGTAATTTTGGATCTGGTTGGACTTGGCTAGTAAAGAAATCAGATAGAAGTCTAGAAATTTTAAATACTAGTAATGCTGGAACTATTGTAAATAGTAATGATAAAGCTATGATTACATGTGATGTTTGGGAGCATGCATATTATATCGATTATAGAAATGCAAGAGTTAAATATTTGGAAAATTTTTGGTCAATAATCAATTGGAAATTTGCTGAACAAAATTTCTCTCTATAAGTGGTAATAAATTGTAAAGCCCAGTTGTTATTCATATTAACTGGGCTTTACAATAATCTTATCTTTCTTAACATAAATATTATTCTAATTAATAATAAACTTACTTTATATTAATAGAATTATCAATATTTATATCGCGAAACATAATTATATTTGTGGTTTTGTTATATTCAGTGCTTGTTTTCCTTTTGGTCCTTGTGTGAGTTCATATGAAACTTTTTGTCCTTCTTTTAGGGTTCTGAAGCCATCCATTTGAATAGAAGAGAAATGTGCAAATATTTCTTCGCCTCCATCATCTGGAGTTATAAATCCAAATCCCTTAGCATCATTAAACCATTTTACTGTACCAGTTGATTTCACTTTTTGATCATTATTCATTTCGTTTATACTAGACATGTATACTGCCTCTTTAAATCACATGCTTACAGGCAAATTATTAATTATTTTAAAATTGTTAAATAAGAATACTGAACAACTTCTGTTTATAATGATGCTATGCTTTCCTTTCTTTAGTCAAGTAAGCTTTATAATACTTTTGTGAATTTATGTTCATTTGTGTTTACTAGAGCACAAAATTTATAGAAACTGTTGTTTCATTAACAATAATAACAATATAAATTTTATTATTTACACTTCTGATTTGTAATTAGTTTGAGTTTTGCTTTTAAAAGTAGTTTAAAAATAAATAATGATGTCATACGTTTTTCAAATGAATTTGTGTTTAAATTGCATTTTTCTTAAGTAATAGTCGACAAAGTGCTAAAAAAAACACTACAATATGAGATAGTTTGCAAACAGTTTTATTATGCAAATTAAAAAATGATTATTGGTTAAAAAGTTTTGTTGGTGTTTTCCAACATTCACCATATATCATCTAAAATAACATATTAATTATTTAGGAAACTATATGCCTAAAATGAAAACTAAAAGAGGCGCTTCTAAGCGTTTCAGGTTTCGTAGTGATGGCTCTGTAAAACGTGCCCATGCCTTTAAAAGGCATATCCTTACCAAGAAAAATACCAAAGTAAAACGTCAATTGCGTGGTTCTACTGTAGTTCATAGTTCTGATATGGCTTCGGTAAGAGCAATGATGCCTTATGCTTAATAATAAAAATAATGGAGAATTATTATGCCTCGTGTAAAACGTGGAGTGACGGCTCATGCTCGTCATAAAAAAATTATCAATTCAGCCAAAGGCTACCTAGGACGTCGTGGTAATGTTTTCAGGATTGCTAAGCAAGCTGTTATGCGTGCTGGTCAGTATGCTTATCGTGATCGTAGGAATAAGAAAAGGACCTTTCGTTCTTTATGGATCACTCGTATTAATGCCGCTGTGCATGAATATGATTTAAATTATAGCGTTTTTATAGCTGGCCTTAAAAAGGCTATGATTGAGATTGATCGTAAGGTTTTAGCAGATATGGCAGTTCGTGATAAGAATGGATTTGCTTGTATTGTGCAAAAAGTTAAAGAAAGTTTATAATAATATTTTACACGGATGCATTTTTTATGATTGTATCCGTGTTTTTTTTAGTTAAACGTATAAATGATTCATTTATTAGATGACATTGTTAAAAATGCAGAAAAGGAATTTGAGTCTGTAAAAGATTCAGCTTCTCTGGATAGAGTAAAGGCACATTTTATTGGAAAAAATGGTGTTTTAACGAAATTTTTTAAGCAGTTTTCTGATTTTGATATAGAGACAAAACGTCAATATGGAAAATTAATAAATGAGGCCAAGAATAAAATAGAAGTTTTATTGGCTAATAAAAAATCATATTTGCAGGATGTTAATATTTCTTTGAGTGTTTCCTCTAACTTAATTGATGTTACCTTACCTGGTAGGGGTAAATCATTTGGAAATATACATCCAATTATGAGAACTCAAGAAAGAATAGAGAAGATTTTTCGTTCTATAGGGTTCGATGTTATAGATGGACCAGAAATAGAAACAGATTGGAATAATTTTACTGCGTTGAACAGTCCGATTGATCATCCTGCTCGTTCTATGCAAGACACTTTTTATCTGAATCTAAAAGATCAGAATGGATTGCCTCTTTTGTTAAGGACGCATACAAGTCCTATGCAGGTTCGTTATGCTAGCACTAATAAACCTCCTATTAAAGTTATAGCTCCTGGCAAAACATATAGAATAGATAGCGATGCAACACATTCACCTATGTTTCATCAAGTTGAAGGTTTATGGGTTTCTAAGGATGTTTCATTTGCTGATTTGAAAGGGATTTATACAGAGTTTTTAAAATGCTTTTTTGAAACTGAAAATCTTTTACTACGGTTTAGACCATCTTTTTTTCCATTTACAGAACCATCTGCAGAAATAGATATGATGTTTACAAGTGGATCAAATAAGGGCAAATGGTTGGAAATATCGGGTGCTGGTCAGATTCATCCTAATGTAATTAGAAATTTTGGTTTGAATCCAGAATATTATATGGGTTTTGCTTTTGGTTCTGGATTAGAACGTTTGACTATGTTGAGATATGGTATTACTGACTTACGTCATTTTTATGAAAATGATTTGCGTTTTTTAAATCAAATTAGAAATTAAAGTTGGTTATTTATAATGCAATTTCCTGAATCTTGGCTATTTTCTATGATTGATCCTCAAATTACTTCAGAGGAGCTTTCTGATAAGCTTACTATGTCTGGATTAGAAGTCGAAGAATTATATCCTTTTATTGAACCCTTACAATACAAAATGCTGGTGATAGAGGTTTTGGATTTAATTTACTATGATGATTCCAGTGGAGTATCTATTTATTTAATAAATGATGGTATTAATTGTATTGATTCTAATAGTTGGGCCTATTGTATAGGAATAAAAAATATTAAACCTGGTTCTAAGGCTATAGTTGCTAATAAAGGAACGGTTCCTATTAATTTTGATTATAAAAAATTAAATTTATTCGGCAAAGGTATATGTTTTGGTGAAATTTGTTTATTTGAAGATTTAACATTATTAGACAGTTTAAAAGAAGAAATTGAATGTAATTCAAGATTAGGTGATGATATATATAGCAAATTTAATTTAGGAGAAAATATTTTTAATATTAAATTGACACCTAATAGAGCTGACTGCTTATCTATACTAGGTGTTGCTCGAGAAGTTGCTGCTTTAACCAATAATTCTATTTCTTTTCCGAAATATGATTATATTTCTCCTGCTATTAAAGATATTTTAAGACCTAATATCATTGCTAATGATTTATGCGGTCGTTATTCTGGGAGAGTAATACGTAATCTCAATGTTAATGTGGAGACTCCACTTTGGATAAGAGATCGTTTAATTAAATCAGGATTAAATTGTGTTTCTGTCTTGGTAGATATATCTAATTATGTAATGCTAGAACTTGGTATTCCTTCTCATATCTATGATTTAGATAAAATTTCTGGAACTTTACAAATCAGATGGTCAAAAAAAGGTGAACAGGTAACCTTGTTAAATGGTAATTTAGTTAAATTGGGTGATCATATAGGTGTTGTAAGTGATAATGAAGGCATATTAGGATTAGCTGGAATTATGGGTTCTAAAGTTTCTTCAGTCACAGAAGAAACTAAAAATATATATATAGAGTCAGCGTTTTGGAAACCAGTTGCTGTGGCTGGTTTATCTAGAAAATTGAAATTGAATTCAGAAGCTGCTTATCGTTATGAGAGAGGAGTTGACTATAATTCAACGAAAGAATGTTTAAATTATATAACTAGCTTGATTATAAATATTTGCAGTGGTAGTGCAGGACCAATTGAAGATATCATTGTAGATTTACCTGAAACTAATGCAATATGTATGCGTCTTTCTAGATGTATAAAAGTTTTGGGTGTAAAAATAGAACATGAAGATGTTCGTGCTATTTTTAATAAACTGAAAATGAAATTTGAAGAAAAGAGTGACTCTTTTTATGTCATTCCACCAAGTTATCGTTTTGATTTAAAAATAGAAGAAGATTTAATAGAGGAGGTTGCTAGGCTATATGGTTATGAGAATATTCCATCTATTCCTCCAGTAACACAGTCAAACATGTTGATGTTTCCTGAATCCATCTTAGATAAACATGATATTAGAAAAATGATGGCGTCCAGAGACTATCAAGAAGTAATTAATTATAGTTTTATTCATTCTGAATGGGAAGAAAAATATTGTAGTAATATAGACTCTATAAAACTAGAAAATCCAATTTCTGCTAATCTCTCTATTATGAGATCTAGTATTATTTCAAGCTTAGTTAAAAATGTTTCTTATAATATCAATAGACAATTTTCTAGAGTTAGACTATTTGAGATTGCACGTGTTTTTTTTAAAGATAGTAGTATTGATAATGATAATGAGAATGTTGCAGGAGTTAATCAGCCTGTTTTATTATCTGCTATAGCCTATGGTAATCTTTTAGAAGACCAGTGGTCTGAAAAGTCACGTTTAGTAGATTTTTATGATGTGAAGGGCGATATTGAAGCTTTATTTGGTAATAGATATTCAGATCTTGTTTTTGAATCTAAGTATCATAAAGCTTTACATCCATCTCGCAGCGCATGTATAAGTATCTATGGTCGTGAAATTGGATGGATTGGTGAATTAAATCCTATGTTAGTTTTAGATGCGGAATTACCTTATGCTCCTATCGTATTCGAATTGGAATTAGACGCTTTATTAGTTGTAAAAATACCTGAAGCGCAATTTTTATCAAAACAACCAATGGTTGTCAGAGATATTTCTTTGTGGATTGATAAAAATATACAATTTCAAATTGTTAAAGAAAAAATTAATAATTTTATTAAATTAGATGAAAGATTATTTATCGTAAAGGACTTTAAATTATTTGATGTTTGGTCTAATGAGAAAGTTAATGATATTGTTGAAGAAAAAAGTATAGCAATGAGATTTTGGTTTCAAGACGATGTAACTTTAGATGATGATAGGGTCAATGTTTGTATCAATGCAATTATAGAATGTCTTGTAAAATCAATCGGTGCTCGTCATCGTATTTAAATTATTTGTTGTGGATTAGTATAATGAGTAATTCTAATACATTTACTAAATCAGAGTTAATTGATTTAGTTTTCGAAAGAGTTGGTTTAAATAGGTCAATCTCTAAAAATATTGTAGACTCTTTTTTCGAAGAAATTCGTAGTTCGTTAGCTAATGGTAAAGAGGTTAAATTGTCTGGTTTTGGTAATTTTAGTTTGCTAGATAAAGAACAAAGACCAGGTAGAAATCCCAAAACTGGAATTCCTACTGTTATTTCTGCTCGTAGAGTTGTAACATTTCGTCCAAGTAAAATATTAAAAAGGAATATAAATATATAAATATATAAATATTTATAAGCAATTTTATTTAATTTATTATGCTAATGTCATATTTTTAGGATTAACATATTATGTCTGAAAATTTACCTCATTCGATACCTTGCAAAAAAATTTTTGACATAGATGAAGTATCTAGATTGTGTAATGTAAAACCTCATGTTATTAGATACTGGGAAAGGGAATTTCTGAGAAATAGATTTGGGTTTAAGTTCATAAATAGGAGATATTATAAACATCATGAAGTATTAGTTCTAAGAAAAATATATTCTTTAATATATGAGAAAGGATTCACTATTAATGGTGTACATAGTATCTTAAATGGTATGAAAGATTTCAAACATTTTTCTTCAAATAACGTTGTACAGTTTACTGGAAAAGATATTAATAAATTAAACAATGAAATAGAAGAAATTATAAATTCTTTTCTTGTGGTAATTGATAATTGTTAATTTGTTATGAATTTATTTATTAATTCGGGGTGTAGCGCAGCCTGGTAGCGTGCTTGCATGGGGTGCAAGTGGTCGTGAGTTCGAATCCCACCGTCCCGACCATAGTATTATTTTTTATATTTTCAATAAATAAAATGTATAGTTTTTATAAAAACATTCAATTGAAATTTATTAATGGGGTAACTTTCTATGCAGTTTTGTGATCAAGAGATTTTAGTAGATGTATCTACAGCTGCAATTGATACTGGTGGTTACGGTGTTTTTCTAACAGTGACTTCTGAAGGCGGCACGGAAGTTGATAATGTTTTTTCTTATCTTGGAGACTGTGCTTCTTTATTTGAGGCAAGAAATTTAGCAGAGATTTTTGCAAAAAAATGGATAGATGAAAATATATTCCCATAGATTCATTTTATAGGCAGGTTTTGTATTGAAGTATTTAATTTTACAGATCAATAAATTACAATTTTTATTGATCTGGTTTTTTACATTTAATTAGCTTTTATTATCAAACTATTGTTTTTTCTGCAGCCTCTACAGTATTTGTTAATAGCATAGCGATTGTCATAGGTCCTACTCCACCAGGAACTGGAGTAATAGCACTTGCAATTCCTATCGTTGAATCAAAATTTATATCACCGCAAATTTTATTGTTTTCATTTCTATTAATACCCACATCTATTAATATAGCACCTGTTTTGATCATAGATCCTTCTACTATATTAGGTTTGCCTGTAGCTACTATAAGGATGTCTGCTTTTTTTGTATGTGATGATAAATCTTTGGTTTTGGAATTACATATTGTTACAGTTGCACCTTTTTGTAATAACATCATGGCAATTGGTTTTCCTACTATATTGCTAGCTCCTATAACTACTGTTTCTGAACCTTTTATGTTTATTTTTTCTGATTCTAATAGTTTCATTATTCCATAAGGGGTACATGGTAAAAACATAGGTTTACCTATCATTAATAAACCTGCATTTATTACATGAAATCCATCAACATCTTTTTTAGGATCTATAGTTTTGATAACTTTGTAGGTGTTTATGTGTGAAGGTAGAGGTAACTGAACTAAAATACCATGAATTTTGCTATTTTTATTCAATTCTTCAATTGTTTTTAAAAGCTCTGTTTCATTTACGTTTTCAGGATATTTTTTTTCAATAGACAGAATGCCAGTATTTTCACATGCTTTAATTTTATTTCTTACATATACCTGAGATGCTGAATTATCTCCAACAAGTATTACAGCTAATCCAGGAACTATGTTTTTTGAACACAGATTATCTACTCTAATTTTTAAATTAGAACGTATTTCTTTTGATAGTTTGAGTCCATCTATAATCTTTGTATTCATTTATTAAGCCTGTATTAAAAAATTATTTAAATATTTCAATCGATAACAATAATTTTTTATATCATGTTAGATATGTATTTTGATAACATATTATTTTTTTATAAGTTTGTCAATGATAAATAATATTTAATTTTTCAAATTGCAAAAATAAGATAATATTTTTTGTTTGCTTAATGTTAATATTATTAGCTTAATGATAGCTTAAAAATAATAAAACAATGGTAATGGGGGGATGAGTTATATGATGTCTTTAGATAGTAATCCTAGTAATAGAGATAATGATGACATACAAGAACAACAAGAATGGTTAGAATCATTAGAAGCTGTTTTTAATAATAAAGGTTCGAATCAGGTTTCATTCTTATTAAAAAGCTTGATAGAAGATGCTCGTCGATTGGGTGTGGAAATACCATTTCCTTTAAATACAGATTATGTGAATACAATACCACTGTCATCGCAACCGATTCATCCTGGCAATCTAAAGATCGAGTCAAGAATTAATGCGTATGTTAGATGGAACGCTATGGCTATGGTTGTAAAGGCTAATTGTCATAATCCAGACGATGGTGGTAGTTTAGGGGGCCATATTTCTACATTTGCATCTTTGGCTACAATGATAGGTTGTGGTTATAATCATTTTTGGAAAGCCTCAAATGGTGATAGTGAAGGTGATCTAGTTTATTTTCAAGGTCATGCTTCTCCAGGTATGTATAGCCGTGCATATCTCGAAGGTTTTTTATCTGAAGAACAGTTAGATAATTTTCGTCAAGAAATCGATGGTAATGGTCTTCCGTCGTATCCTCATCCTAGATTAATGCCTGATTTCTGGCAGTTTCCAACTGTCTCTGTTGGTCTTGGTCCTATTATGGCTATTTACCAAGCAAGATTTTTAAAATACTTACATGCTAGAGGTATAGCTGATACTAGCAATAGAAAAGTGTGGGTATTTTGTGGTGATGGAGAAATGGATGAGACAGAATCTTTAGGAGCTATTTCGCTTGCTTCTAGAGAACATTTGGATAATCTAATATTTGTTGTCAATTGTAATTTGCAGAGACTAGATGGACCAGTAAGAGGTAATGGTAAGATTATACAAGAATTAGAGAGTATATTTCGTGGATCTGGATGGAATGTTATAAAACTAATATGTGGCGGTTATTGGGATTCTTTATTGTCTAATGATAAAAATGGAATACTAAGACGTATTATGCAAGATACTGTAGATGGTGAATATCAAGCATATAAAGCTAATGATGGCAAATTTGTTAGAGATAATTTTTTTGGTAAGCATCCTCAATTACTAGAGTCTGTTTCACATATGAGTGATAGCGCTATTTGGCGTTTAAATCGTGGTGGTCATGACCCAAACAAAGTTTATGCTGCTTTTGAGGCTGCAAGTAAACATCTTGGGCAGCCTAGTGTAATTTTAGCTAAAACAATCAAGGGTTATGGATTAGGACATTTTAGTCAGTCAAAAAATTCCACTCATCAACATAAAAAATTAGATATTGACTCCATCAGAGAATTTAGAGACCGTTTTGGTATACCTATACCAGATGATAAATTAGATTCTTTGCCATATTTTAAACCACCTATAGATTCTCCTGAGATGAAGTATTTGCATGAGCATAGACAGTCATTAGGTGGATATTTGCCAAGACGTCGTCAAAAGTCTGATGAGACATTTAATATTCCTTCATTAGAAATGTTCAGGTCTATTTTGGAACCGACTTCTAGCGGTAGGGAAGTCTCAACTACGCAAGCGTTTGTTAGAATTCTAAATCAAATATTGAGAGATAAGTATATTGGTCCTAGATTAGTACCAATATTAGCTGATGAGTCTAGAACTTTTGGTATGGAAGGGTTATTTAGACAGATAGGTATATATGCTCCTGATGGGCAAAAATATACTCCTGTTGATAAAGATCAAGTCATGTACTATCGTGAGACTGTTGACGGTCAATTATTACAAGAAGGTATCAATGAAGCTGGTGCAATTAGTTCATGGATTGCTGCTGGTACTTCTTATTCCACAAACAATAGGATTATGATACCTTTTTTTGTATATTATTCAATGTTTGGGTTTCAAAGAGTTTGTGATTTAGCATGGGCTGCAGCTGACATGAAAGCTAGGGGTTTCCTGATAGGAGGAACATCAGGGCGCACGACATTAAATGGGGAAGGATTGCAACATGAGGATGGTCATAGTCATATACTAGCTTCCACTATACCTAGTTGTGTATCTTATGACCCAGCTTTTGCTCATGAATTGGCTGTGATTATACATGATGGTCTAAAAAGAATGATAGAGAATCAAGAAGATATCTATTATTATATTACAGTTATGAATGAAAATTATACTCAGCCAGGTTTAATAGATGGTGATGAAGAGGGCATAATTAAGGGAATATATAGATTTAAATCAAGTTCTTTGAAATCTACAAATCATGTTCAATTATTAGGGTCTGGTGCTATATTGAGGGAGGTTCTTGCTGCACAGGAATTGTTGGAGTCTGATTGGAAAATATCTTCTGATGTTTGGAGCGTAACAAGTTTTAATGAGCTACGTCGTGATGGTTTAAATGTAGATCGTTATAATTTATTGAATCCAAAAAGTGAACAGAAGATTCCTTATGTAACTGAAAAATTATTATTGTCTGAAGGACCAATCATAGCTTCTACTGATTATATGAAATCTTACGCAGATCAAATAAGACCTTTTATTCCAAAAGATAGAGAATATCGTGTTTTAGGTACAGATGGATTTGGAAGGTCAGATTTTAGATTTAAATTGCGTAATTATTTTGAAGTAGATCGTAACTTCATAGTATTAGGAGCTTTAAAAGCTTTGGCTGATTCTGGTAAGATTTCTTCAGATGTGCCTTTCCAAGCTATTGAAAAGTATAAGATTAATTCAAATAAGGCTAATCCTCAGGATATATAGGATAATAAAACATGAATGAAATTATAGAATTTAATATGCCATCAGTTGGAGATTCAAAGGAATTTCGAGTTATAGAAGTTTTAGTTTCTATAGGAGATGAAGTTATTTCAGAACAAGGTGTTATTACTATAGAATCAGATAAAGCTTCTATGGAAGTTCCTGCTCCTTGTGCAGGTATAGTTAAATCGGTTAATGTAAAGGTTGGTGATAAAATCTCTGAGAATTTTCATTTGCTATCTATAGAAAAAAATAATACCGATATTGTTAGTGCAGTTCCAGAGAAATCAAATATAGATAATATTTCTATAAAAGATGTACCTGTTAATAGCAAGATTAAGAGCGAAAAAATATTAGTTAGTGATAATAATATTGATCATATTTCATCTATCAATAATAGGGATGTAGTAAAAAATTTTTCTTATGCCTCTCCGTCTATAAGGAAGTTTGCTAGAGAATTGGGTGTAGAAATTTCTCAAGTACATGGAACAGGTAAGAAGGGTCGTATTACTGTGGATGATGTTAGTTCTTTTGTTAAAAATAATTTAAATAATCCATCTGTAACTAGTGGCGCTGAATTATTTAATTTGCCACCTTGGCCAAAAATAGATTTTGCTCAATTTGGTGAAATTGATAGCAAGCCATTGAGTAGGATTCAGAAAATATCTGGTTCCAGTTTGCATCGTAACTGGATGATGATACCTCATGTTACTAATAATGATGAGGCTGATATTACTGATTTAGAAGATTTTAGAGCTAAAATAAATCAAGATTTATCTAAAAGCAATATAAAAGTTACTATGTTATCTTTTTTAGTTAAAGCACTAGTTTCTTGTTTAAAAAAATTTCCAGATTTTAATGCTTCTTTGGATAATGATAAACTAATACTTAAAAAATATTATAATATAGGATTTGCTGTAGATACTCCTAATGGATTAATGGTTCCTGTAATACATAATGTTGATAATAAAGGCGTTATTGAAATTGCATCGGAAATAAAAAACTTATCTCAAAAAGCTAGGGAAGGCAAATTATTTGCTAAAGAGATGCAGGGTGGATGTTTTTCTATTTCTTCTCTAGGAGGAATAGGTGGTGTTTCTTTTACTCCAATAGTTAACGCTCCAGAAGTAGCGATATTAGGTGTATCTAAATCTGCCTTTAAACCGTTGTGGGATGGTAAACAATTCGTGCCAAGATTGATTATGCCTATATCTCTTTCTTATGATCATAGAGTTATCGATGGTGCAATGGCCGCACATTTTAATAAATATTTGTGTCAAATTATGAATGATTTTCGTCTTATTTCTTTATAAGTGATAAATATGATAAACAATGTGTATAAAGTAGTAGTTCCGGATATTGGTGATATAAAAGAGGCTAAGATTGTAGAGATTTTAGTTTCTAATGGTGATCTTGTTAAAAAAGAACAAAGTTTAATTACTGTTGAGTCTGAAAAGTCTGTTATGGATATTCCATCAAATATTGAAGGAGAAATAGTCAATATTTGTGTCAAAGTTGGTGACAGCATATCAGCAGGAAGTATTATAGTAGAGCTAAAAACTAGTGATTTAGGTGTAGATGCAAGTTCAAATTCAAGTCCAGACTTAAAACATGATATAGATTGTGATGTTGTTAATTGCCAAGTTGTTATTATAGGGTCTGGTCCTGGAGGATATTCTGCTGCTTTTCGTGCAGCAGATCTAGGATTGGATACTATTCTAATAGAAGAACATCCTAAATTAGGAGGTGTTTGTTTAAATGTTGGATGCATTCCAACCAAGGCTTTATTACATGACGTATCTATTATTGAAAGAGTGAAAAAATCTTTTGATTGTGGAATAGAATATCAAGAGAAGCCTAATATAGATTTGAATAAATTAAGGAATTCTGTTGACTCTACAGTGTCTAAATTGACCAATGGTCTAAGTAGTATGGCTAAAGCGCGAAAAGTTAGAGTTATTAATGGGTTTGCTAAGTTTTTGGACAGAAATAGTCTGTCTGTAAAATCTAATAACAACTTATCTAAAATCGTTAACTTTAAAAATGCTATCATAGCGACAGGAAGTCATGCTGTACATCTACCTTTCTTACCTATAGACGATAGAATTGTTGATTCAACAGGAGCTTTAAAATTACCTATGATACCTAAAAAAATGTTATTAATAGGTGGAGGTATTATAAGTTTAGAAATGGGAACAATATATTCTGCTTTAGGTTCTGAAATAGATATAGTAGAAGTATCTAATAATTTAATTTCTGGTGCTGATCGTGATTTAGTTAAAACGTGGTCTAAATCTAATGAAAATCGTTTTAATAACATAATGTTAGAAACCAAAGTTATTGGTGCTGAGTCTAGAAATGATGGTGTGTATGTTAGTTTTGAGGGGAAAAATGCTCCAAATATACCTCAATGTTATGATATGGTTCTACAGGCTATAGGTCGCAAACCTAATGTTGATAAAATTAATTTAGATAAAATTGGTATTGTGTTAAGTCATGATGGTTTTATTAAAGTAGATCAACAGATGAGAACAAATATTGCAAATATATTTGCAATTGGTGATGTAAATGGCAATCCGATGCTTGCCCACAAGGCTGTTCATGAAGCTCATGTCGCAGCTGAAGTTATACATGGAGAAAAATCTTTTTTTGATGCAGCTGTTATCCCATCAGTGGCTTATACTAGTCCAGAGATTGCTTGGGTAGGTATTACTGAACTTGAAGCAAAGAAGAGCGAAATGAATATAAAAATAGGATTATTTCCATGGAGTGCTTCAGGGAAAGCTATTGCAACTAATAGTGAAAATGGGTTTACTAAACTTATATTTGATGTTGATAGCAAAAGAATTATTGGTGGTGGTATTGTAGGATCTCATGCTGGTGACTTAATTGGAGAAATAGCTCTTGCCATCGAAATGGGATCAGATATGTTTGATATAGCAAAAACTATTCATCCTCATCCAACCCTATCAGAATCTATAGGCATGTCTTCAGAAGTAGCCCTGGGAATTTGCACTGACTTACCATAATGTAAAATTAATAATGTAATATATAAAACTTGGGGATTTTAAATGAAGCTTGATGAGATAATTAGAATGATTGAGTTTTATATTCCTACATTAGGATTAATTAAAATAATTTCATGTTTATTTTGTTTAATTATTATTTCATTTGTAGTGCAATGGGGTATATCTCGTTTATTAGTTTGGTTAACAAATAAAGTTATTAATATTGATGGTTATGGAAAGTGGCATCATGAATTATATAGATACAACGTGTATAAGAACATCTTGCGTTCTGTGCCTTTTTTTGTTATTTCTGAAGGAATTAAATTTGTCTATCATATTGGAAATATAGCTGAATATATTTCTAGATTTGCTAGTGCTATTATATGGATTTATATATTTGCTGCTCTTATCGGGTTATTAAGTGTTATTCAAAGCATATATTCTGCTAGAGCTAGATCTATTAAAGTGTATATACAGGTAGGTAAGCTACTATTAATAGTTATAGGTATAGTTTTGGTATTATCTGTTCTTATAAATCGTTCTCCATTGTGGATGATTTCTGGGTTAGGTGCTTTATCTGCTGTTCTTTTACTTGTGTTTAAAGATACTCTCTTGTCTTTAGTAGCAGGCACTCAATTAACAACAAATGATATGCTTAGGATAGGAGATTGGATTGAAATGCCTCAATCTAATGCTGATGGTTATGTTAGAGATATAGCTTTACACACTGTAAAGATCCAAAATTGGGATAATACGGTTACTACTGTGCCTACTTATAAATTATTTGCAGAAAGTTATCGTAATTATAGACAAATGTTTGAATCTGGTGGGAGGAGAATAAAAAGGGTTATATATATAGATATATCCAGTATTAAAATTATGAATAAGGTTGAAATTACTGAATTAATGAAAATATCTTTATTATCTAATTATTTAGAATTAAACCATAAAGATCAAGATCATTTTATGAATATATCTTTGTTTAGATATTATATAACTGCTTTTTTAAAAAGTCATGATGAGTTGCGACAAGATATGCCTATGTTGGTTAGAATGATGGAACAAAAATCTGAAGGTATTCCTATAGAAATATATTGTTTTACTGCATTAACAGCATGGGTCGAACATGAGCGTATACAAGGAGAAATCTTTGATCATATTAATTCTATGATATATAAATTTCAATTGCGTCTTTATCAAAAACCATCAATGCATAATTTTATGCAATGTGATTAGTTGAGTTGAATATCATGATGAGATTATTTAATGAATAATATTAAAATTGCAATAGCTCAAATAAATTCAGTTGTTGGGGATATAGAGGGCAATACTATCAAGTTGATAAAAATTATTAATGAATCTTATAATAATTTTGATTTATTAGTTACTCCAGAACTTGTTATTACAGGTTATCCACCAGAAGACTTATTATTTCATCATTCATTCATCAAATCACAAAATTTGCATTTGGAAAAGCTTCGTCAATCAACTATTGGTCTTAAGAAGTTATTTGTTTTAGTAGGGCATGTTCATCATGAATCTAATAATGCATATAACGTAGCAACATTATTTAATAATGGAGCAGTTATAGGTAGGTATTATAAAAGTCAATTGCCGAATTACTCTGTTTTTGATGAAAAGAGATATTTTTCTATTAAGAAACAAGCATTTACTTTTAATATTAAAAGTAAAAAAATTGGCATAATGATTTGTGAAGATTTATGGGTAGATGCGTCTATTGAATTATACCAAGATTTACATGTTGATATAATTGTTAGTCTTAATGCTTCTCCTTTTTTTATTGGTAAAGATGAGTTGCGTTATTCAATTTGTAAAAAGTTAGTAAATAAATTACGTTGCGGGTTAGTTTATGTTAATGCGGTAGGAGGGCAAGATGAATTAATATTTGATGGTGGTTCTTTTTTCATGAATTCACGTGGTTTGTGTACTAAGAAACTTTTTTCTTGGAAAGAAGATTTAGATTATTTTGATATAAATGTATGTGAAGAATCAAGTATCAATTATTTTGATATTTTGCAAAATCCTAATATAGAGTTGCAGGTATGGAATGCATTGGTTTTAAGTTTAAGGGATTATATAAATAAGAATAATTTTCCTGGAGTCATTATAGGTTTGTCAGGTGGTATAGATTCAGCTCTAGCTCTTACATTAGCGGTGGATGCTATTGGTTCTAATAGAGTGCAGGCAATTATGATGTCTACTTGTTATACATCGGAAATGTCTATTATAGATGCTGATATTTTAGCTAGAAGATTAAATGTTGAGTATAATAATATTGATATTAATAAGATACTTTATTCATATAATAATATTACAAATGAAATTTTAAAGACATCTGAAATAGCAAAAGAAAACATTCAAGCTAGAATACGAGGTAATTTATTAATGGCTATTTCAAATACTAATGGTAACTTAGTTGTAACAACAGGCAACAAATCTGAAATAGCTATGGGATACTGTACCCTTTATGGAGATATGGTTGGTGGTTTTGCTTTACTTAAGGACATAAGCAAAACAATGGTTTATAAATTATCAAAATGGCGAAATAGAATATCTTATATTATTCCTGATCGAATAATTTCGAGAGCTCCTTCAGCTGAATTAAAATTTGATCAGACTGATCAAGATACTTTACCTCCTTATGATTTATTAGATGAGGTCTTGGAGTTATATATAGAAAAAAAATTTACAATAGAGCAAATCATAGATTGTGGCTATGGTGTTGATATTGTTAATAGGATATTAGAACTTTTACATAAAAATGAATATAAAAGATCCCAATCTCCAATAGGTCCTAAAATTACTTCTTGTTCATTTGGTTGTGATTGGCGTTATCCTATTACGAATTCATTTTATGAAAAACTATAGTTTAATCATTTGGTATAATTAATCTTATAATTAACTGCAATGATGTTTTATCATTCCATAAGTTGTTTTCTATTCTATATATAGCCTTAATATTTTTATATTCTACTATTTGATGGTTAAAATATATTCCATCGAATAACAATTTTTCACGTTGTAGTACTAGTTTTAAATGTTTGTTTTTTAATGTTTTTTGAGAAATAATTTCAAACTGATCTATAAATAGTGGTTCATCAAACCCTGATCCCCATACTTGTTGATTTAGCAAATTTGCAAATTCTGTATTAGCATACTTTATATCAAGAGAACCATCAGTTTCTAATA
Source organism: Candidatus Kinetoplastibacterium crithidii (ex Angomonas deanei ATCC 30255) (assembly GCF_000319225.1). Classification (NCBI taxonomy): domain Bacteria; kingdom Pseudomonadati; phylum Pseudomonadota; class Betaproteobacteria; genus Candidatus Kinetoplastidibacterium; species Candidatus Kinetoplastidibacterium crithidiae. The sequence continues at coordinate 353,811 of NC_019815.1, read as the reverse complement.
ATTGTCGTATATCATTATTACCTATTATATTTTTTGTTGTTTCCTCAAATGCTGATTTAAAATTCATGTAGTTGTTTTTCGTAATTGTTAGTCCAGCAGCCATTGCATGACCTCCGAACTGTTGTATTATATTAAATTTTTTTGAAATAATATCTAATATTTCTTTTATATTTATTCCTGTAATAGATCTTCCGGAGCCTCTTAATTCGTTATTTTTTGAAGGAGCAAATGCTATAGTTGGTTTCCAGTATTTCTCTTTTAATTTTGATGCAATTAATCCTACTATGCCATGATTCCAATTTTCTTTATAAATACATATACTATTACTTGACTCAGATTCATAATTATCAATTTCTGATATAGCTTGTAAATTACTTTCTTCTTCTATTTTTTTTCTTTCATTATTAATATCATTTAATTTTTGTGCTATATCTAGTGCCTCTTCATAGTTATCAGTTATTAGACAACGTATTCCGATACTCATATCAGATAACCTTCCGGCAGCATTGATTTTTGGTGCTATAAAAAAACCCAAATCATTACTATTTGCAATATTAATTTTTTTATTAGATACATTAAAAAGCGCTTGTATTCCTACTATTGTTTTGTTTGCTTGTATTCTTTTTAATCCTTGAGTAACTAGGATTCTATTATTTAAATCTAACTTAACAAGATCAGCTACAGTTCCTAGGGCTACCAAATCAACTAACTCATTTAGTTTAGGTCCTTCATTTTCTTTATAAATTCCACGTATACGCATTTTTGATCTTAATGCAATCATTAAATAAAAGATAACTCCAACGCCAGCTAAATTTTTAGATGGAAAATTGCAACCAGATTGATTTGGGTTAATAATTGCTAAAGCTTTTGGTAATGTTTTACCTGGTAAATGATGATCTGTTACAATTACATCTATACCCATTTGTCTAGCATATTCTACTCCTTCAATACTAGAGATTCCGTTATCTACAGTTATTATTAAATCGGGCTTTTCCATAGCTTGTTCATAAGCTTGTTTAATAATATCAACTGACAATCCATAATTATTATTAAACCTGTTAGGTACTATAAAATTGACAATAGCCCCCATTTTTTTTAAAGCTCTTACAGCTAAGGCACATGCTGTAGCTCCATCACAATCATAGTCAGCTACTATAAGAATTCTTTTTTTTCTAATTATTGATTCTAGTAAATAATTCGTTGCTTTTTCTATTTGACTAAGATTGTTGGGGTTAATTAAATTAGACCAGATATATTGTACTTGGGAGGGTTCTGTTACACCTCTGGATGAGAATAGTTTAGCTAATAATGGATTTATACCGTTTTTTAATAGAAGATCATAATTTTCTTTATGTATTTTTCTTGTATAAATTTTATAGGAAGAGTTCATTTTTAAAGATGTTTAAGCGTTTAAATATATTTATATCATTGTGAATAAGATATTCATTACATTTCTCATGACCTAAAAGCACTAGATTTGTACTGTTTTTTGGCAATTTATTGTTCTTTGATAAGGTCTTAAATAAATATTCTAGATTTTTTAGTTCATAGATCCACATATCGTAATTAAGGCTTATAGAAGCTTCATATAGTTTTGTAAATAATATATCTGGCTTTTGTTGTTTAGGGTTCCAATATTTTGCTCCACCATAAAGCCATAAAAAATTTATTGGTTTTAATCCACGACTCTCCCTGTATATATTTATTTCATGATTATGAAAGAACATTTGCACATCATTTAATAATTTTCTTAATTGTAATATTTCTATTTTACAATTTGAAAAAACGTTAATTTTTTTTTCAAAAATAAAATATGGGCTGAGAGAAAGTTGATGAAAGCTATCTGGTAAAAATATGCGCCATCTTTGTGGTGCTATATATTCAATTTTAAATGGATAATCATTTAGTATGTATTTTATGCTGTTCAATAAACACAAACTTTCTGAATGTGCTAGATTTATGTTGTATGGGTTTGATAAACTAACTCCAGATGTATTAATTTCTATATTTACTAATTCTAGTAGCCATATTGGGTAATTATCTTGTTTTTCAAAATTTGTAAACAATGGACCCAAAGCAGAACTTATTGTTTGATTGTTATCAGGAACAAATCCATTGTTTTTAATTTGCCATGCTTCAAAAGCAGTGCAGCCATAGTTTAACAATTGATCATCTATATAATTTATAGAAGCATTTTTCAGCCATTTAAAAATATATGGTGTTTCTTTTTTTATAATACTATTAATATTGATATTAAATTCATTTGGAGGAAAAAAACCAGGTATTACAATAAGCATTTTATTTGTTGTATGGTATATTTTATTAGTGTATTGGTAATTCTTCTATTTTAACTTAATTGGTAATGGGTTGTGTTTATGATTCCTTATGAGGTTTGGTTAGCTGTTAAATATAGCGGTTTATTAAATTTCAAAAATAAAAAAATAAAATAATATCTTTTATTACTATAACCTCTATTTGCGGTATAGCTATTGGAGTAGCTGCTTTAATTGTAATACTGTCAGTAATGAATGGTTTTCAAAAGGAAGTTCGTAATAGGATGCTTGATATAATTCCTCATATGGAAATTTCTATTCCAGGAGTAGATTATAATACTTTCATTAATTCTTACAAAAAATTTAAATCTTTAATTGATAAAGATTCTAACATAGAGTCTAGTGCATCTTTTTCTTTATCACAAGCAATAGTGTTAAAAGATTCTAAGATAATTGGAGTACAGGTTCAGGGGATTGATACTGATTTTATTAATGTGTATAGGCTAGACAAAAATCTATTTTGTGGTGATATAAAACATTTAAAAGATAATGAATTTGGTGTCATAATAGGTCTAGAATTATCAAAATTTCTTAATGTAAGCGTTGGTGATAGTATTACAGTTTTAGCTCCTAACTCATCTTCAAGTATTATTGGTTTTTCTCCTTGTTTAAAAGAATTTATAGTACAAGGTATATTTTCATCAGGATATTATGAGTATGATGCCAATATGGTATTTGTTAATATTAATGATGCAAATAACTTCTTTTTTAATAGTATGAAGAATGGTATAAGATTTTGTGTAAAGAATGTTCACCTTACTCCCATAAGTGTTAAAAACATAAGAGATATTTTGCCTGATTATTTTTCTGTGGACGATTGGTCTAATACTAATAAATTTTGGTTTAATGCAGTCCAAACTGAAAAACGAATGATGTTTCTAATACTGTCAGTTATTATAGCTATTGCTTCATTTAATTTGTTTTCATCTTTGACAATGTTAGTATCTGAAAAAAAATATGATATTGCTATAATGAGGACATTTGGGGTTAGTTATATTAATATTTCTTTAATATTTTTATTAACTGGTTTGATGATAGGTTTTGTAGGGACAATTATTGGTGTTATATCTGGAATTATATTTACATATAACATAGACCTAATTGTTTGCCTAATTGAGAAGATATTTATGGTCAATTTTTTTCCAGTAGAGTCCTATATTATGGGAACATTACCATATGATATAAATTATCTTGATATATTAAATATTTCTATCGTATCAATATCATTGTCTTTTATAGCTACCATTTATCCTAGTATTAAAGCATCAAAATATATGCCGGCAAGGATTTTGAACAATGTTAGATAAGAAATATATAATTAAAGCAGATAATATTTGTAAAAACTTTCATGATCAAAACGGTCCTATTAATATATTACAAAATATAGATTTTTATATTAATGCTTCTGAAATTGTAGTTATAATGGGGGCTTCTGGTTCTGGTAAGAGTACTTTACTACATATACTTGGTTTATTAGATACAGCATCTAGTGGGCAACTAATCATTAACGACCTAGATACTTCTATATTGTCAGAGAACCAGAAATGTAATTTACGCAATAAAAATCTTGGTTTTATATATCAATCTCATAATTTATTATCAGAATTATCTGTTGTTGATAATGTTGCAATGCCATTAATCGTAAGACGATATAGATATGATCACGCACGTGTGGAGGCTAATCTAATAATAAATCTTATTGGCTTGAATTCAAAACAAAATAGTATGATTTATAATTTATCAGGAGGTGAACGTCAAAGAGTTGCTATAGCCAGATCAATTATTACAAAACCTGATTGTATTTTAGCTGATGAACCAACTGGAAATCTGGATAAGAAAAATGCTTATAAAGTATTTGATTTATTTGTAAAATTAAAAAATGAACTTAATTCTTCTTTTATAATAGTTACACATGATTTTGAATTAATGTCTATTGCAGACAGGAAGTTTATTATGAAAAATGGTGGATTATTAAGGATCTAGTATTATATGTTTTTGGTGGATACACATTGTCATTTGGATGATTCTAGATTTGATAAACACAGGTCTTTAATTATTAGAGAAGCTTTTAATAACGGAATAAAAAAAATTATCGTTCCGTCTGTTTCTGTGCATAATTTTGAGAATGTATCAAGTTTACCTATAAATCAAGGATTATTTTATACACTAGGAATACATCCTATGAGTGTTAATCAAAAAAATTTTAACGATGATTTATTGGTTTTATATAATTATGTAAAAGACTCTAAAAATTCTCATGCTAATTTTATTGGTATTGGAGAAATAGGATTGGATTTCTATTGTTCTGTGGACGATCATGATATTGATTTGCAAAAGAAAGTTTTTATAGAACAGTTGCATATTGCAGAAGAATTTTCTTTGCCAGTGATTCTTCACGCAAGAAAATCTCATGATGTTATGTTGAAAATATTAAGATCAAGAAAAAGAATATGTGGAGGGATAGTTCATGCATTTAATGGCAGTTACCAACAAGCTGATTGTTTTATAAAACTAGGTTTTTTATTGGGAATAGGTGGTTCAATTACTTATCAAAAATATTCAAAAATTAGACAAAATGCATTAGATATACCTTTAGAGAATTTAGTTCTTGAGACTGATTCTCCTTATATGGAACCGTTTTGGAAATCTTCTTATGATTGGAATATAAATAGTCCATGTGAACTGTTTAAGATTGCAATAGAACTTGCTAATATCAAAAGATGTAATGTTGATAAAGTCATTAGATATACAACTGAAAATATACTAAGAACAATTCCTCAAATGGCTTCTTAGAATATCTTTAAAAAAGAAACAATAATGTTTAGTGAATATAAAAGTGAATTATAATAATCTATTAGTAGATCTTCATTGTCATTCAGATATATCAGATGGTTTATTATCTCCTAGGGATTTAGCATATACGATTCATAATTCTAATATAAACACATGGTCATTAACCGATCACGACACTGTTGATGGATTATCGGAAGCACAGAACGAATCAAAAAAACTAGATCTTGCTTTTATCAATGGAGTTGAAATTTCTTCTGATTGGGATGGTAGAACTATACATATATTAGGATTATACATTGACTATAATAACAATTGTTTGCTGGAAGGCTTAGAAAGCAATATTAATTGCCGTAAAACTAGAGCATTTAATATTGTTAAACATTTGGATAGCTTAGGATTTCATGGCTCTGATAGTTTGCTTTCTTCTAGGTTAAATAATAAGTCTAGTATAATAGGTAGACTTCATTTTGCTAGATTTTTAGTTCAAAGTGGTTATTGTAAAAGTATTAAGAAGGTTTTTCTAAAGTATTTATCTGATGACTTTTTTAAGAATTCTGATAAATATGCTCCTTTGCATGATGTTATTTCATGGATTAAAAATGCAGGAGGTGTAGCTGTAATAGCTCATCCTTTAAATTATAAATTCTCAAATATAGAACTTGATAAACTTATGGAAAGATTTGCTGATTTAGGTGGAGAGTGTGTTGAAATACCTTTATTTCAAAATCATAAAAATTATGAATTAATTATTTATTTAATCAAAAAATATAATTTTTATATATCATGTGGATCAGACTTTCATTCGTTCAAAGATAATTTAATGACAAAAGAAAGATTTTCTAAAATACCAAGTGATTTAAAGAATATATGGTGTAATTTTTTATAGGAATTTATTGGTAGAGTATTAATAAATTTCTTGTTAAATTAATTATTTTGCTATATCTTATGAATAAAGTTTTGTATTTACATAAACATATTGTCATTTCTACAATTATAGTTGTTCTCATGTTTGTCAGTAATGATTATTTAGTCTAGTTTTGCTTTTAGGATATATCGTGCTAATAGTTCAAAATTTTTCAGGTTCATCCGCTATTTCTGATTTTCGTCGTCAAAATCTATTAGCTAAGTTAAGTATTTTTGGTATTAGCATATCAAATATACATGCTTATTATGAACATTTTGTATATTTAGAGCGTTCTTTAGAAGAGAATGAGAATTCCATTCTATCAAAATTATTGGATTATGGTTCTGTAGATTTTTCTAAATCATCTGATAACTTTAAAATAGAACTATTGGTAATTCCTCGTTTAGGAACAGTTTCTCCATGGTCCAGTAAAGCTACAGATATAGCTCACAACTGTGGTTTGAGTGTGGTCAAAAGAATTGAAAGAGGTGTTAAATATGTGCTCTCTTGTAAAGAACCTTTAGTTGATAATAAACTGCCTAAAGAAGCACTAGATACATTACTGGATTTTATACATGATTGCATGACAGAAAGTGTTGTTAATGTTGATTTTGATTCAAAACTTTTATTTACTAATGCAGAAAAAAAAGATCTAAAGACTATTCATCTTATGAAAGATGGTCGTATTGCTCTAGAGAAGGCAAATAAAGACTTAGGATTAGCATTATCTAATGATGAAATTGATTATTTAGAAAGGTCTTTTAAGTCTCTTAAAAGGGACCCTACTGATGTTGAATTGATAATGTTTGCACAAGCTAATAGTGAACACTGTCGTCATAAAATTTTTAATGCTGAATGGATTATAGATGGAAAACAAAAAACAGATACTCTATTTGATCTAATTAAACAAACACATTATAGTCAACCAATTGGTACAATAGTAGCCTATTCTGATAATTCAGCTATTATGGAAGGTAGAGTTGTTAATAGCTTTCATGCAAACAAATCTTCTATAAATGGTATGTTTGTTTATAATAGAAAAAGTGCTATTTTTCATAATATTATGAAAGTAGAAACTCATAATCATCCGACTGCAATTTCTCCTTTTCAAGGAGCTGCTACTGGTGCTGGTGGAGAGATACGAGATGAAGGTGCGACAGGTTGTGGCTCCAAACCTAAAGTAGGTCTTACTGGTTTTTCTGTTTCACATTTAAGATTTGAAGATAATATACGTCAGTGGGAGGGTGATTACTATAGAATACCTTCTCGCATGGCATCACCTTTATCTATCATGGTTGATGGTCCATTAGGCAGTGCTTCATTTAACAATGAATTTGGTCGCCCTAATATTTTAGGCTATTTTAGATCATTTGAGCAGACTATAGATGGTATTCATTGGGGTTATCATAAACCAATAATGTTATCTGGTGGTCTAGGTACTATAGATTCTAAATTAAGTAATAAGAAAAGTATACCTGAAGGAGCTTTATTGATTCAATTAGGTGGACCAGGATTTCGTATAGGAATGGGTGGAGGAGCGGCCTCTAGCATTACCATAGGTAGTAATACAGAAGAATTGGATTTTGATTCAGTCCAAAGAGGAAATCCTGAAATAGAAAGAAGAGCTCAAGAGGTGATAGATAGATGTTGGCAACAAGGGGATGATAATCCTATATTATCTATTCATGATGTAGGAGCTGGTGGATTATCTAATGCTTTTCCAGAATTGATCAATGATTCTAAAATGGGAGCGATATTTGATTTAAATAAAATCCCAATAGAAGAATATGGGATGTCTCCTGCCGAAATATGGACTAATGAGTCTCAGGAAAGGTATGTATTAGCTATTTTGCCTAGTAGCTTGAAAAAATTCGATGAAATAGCGATTAGAGAACGTTGTCCTTATTCAGTCGTTGGGATGGCAATTAATGATAGGCATTTGTATCTAATTGATGAGAATAATGCTGATTTCGATGCTGATAACTTATTAAATATAGCTAAATCAGATTTCGAACAACACCCAGTAAATCTTCCTCTTGATGTTATTTTGGGGAAATCACCTCGTTTGACTCGTAATGTTAAAAGTTATAACCATAGAAGTGATGTTATAAAATTTGATAATATTATTCTATCAGAAGCTATATCTATGGTTTTAAGCCATCCTACTGTGTCTAGCAAATCATTTCTTATTACAATAGGTGATCGTTCAGTAGGGTCCTTAGTCGCTCGTGACCAAATGATTGGTCCATGGCAAGTGCCAGTTGCTGATTGTGCTGTATCATTGGCTAGTTACGATAGTTTTCTTGGTGAGGCAATGTCAATAGGTGAACGTGCTCCTATTGCAATAATTAATCCTGCAGCCTCTGTTCGTTTGGCGGTTTCTGAAGCATTAACAAATTTAGTATCCTCTGACGTAGAGAAGATAGAGGATATAAAATTGTCGGCTAACTGGATGGCTGATTGTAGTAATGGTAGTCAAGATGCTAGTCTTTACGAGGCAGTTTCAGCTGTTAGTAAGTTTTGTAAAGAACTTGGTCTTTCTATACCAGTTGGGAAGGATTCTTTGTCTATGAAAACAATTGCAGATGATGGAAAACATATTGTTTCACCAGTATCTTTAGTTGTTTCTGCTTTTTCTAAAGTCAATGATGTTCGTAAGACATTGACCCCTGAATTAATCAAAAATATTGATAGCAAGTTAATTTATATAGATTTAGGTTTTTCTAAAAATAGAATTGGTGGCTCTATATTAGCACAAGTTTATAATCAATTTGGTGATATAGCACCTGATATTAATGATCCTAATAAATTACAAAGTTTTTTTTATGCGATAAGACATCTTGCTAATGAAGATATGATATTGTCTTACCATGATAGATCAGATGGTGGATTATTTACTACTATAGTAGAAATGTCTTTCGCTGGACATGTTGGTGTTTCTATAGAGTTAGATAATGTAATAACTGGTTCTTTAAATCATGAAAACCTTATAAAGACTTTGTTTTCTGAAGAGTTAGGGGCTGTAATTCAAGTTCATAATAAATTTTATGATGATGTTATTAACTGTTTTGAGAAAAACAATCTATCTAATTATTGTTATACAATAGGTTCAGTAAATACACATGATATTATCGAAATAAGCCATAATAGCGCTTCTTTATGGAAGCAAAATCGGTCTGATTTAGGAATAATATGGAGTGATGTAAGTTATAGAATTTCATCTATAAGAGATAATCCTTCTTGTGCTTCTGAAGAATTGAATTTGTGGAAGGATATTAATGATCCTGGTATTAATCCAGTATTATCTTTTGATCCAAATATTGATGTTTCTGCTCCATATATCAGTAAACAAATTCGTCCTAAAATTGCTATTTTAAGAGAACAGGGATGTAATAGCCATGTAGAAATGGCATGGGCTTTTGATCAAGCAGGTTTTTCTTCTGTAGATGTACATATGACTGATTTATTAAATAAAAGTATAAATCTTTCTGATATGCAAGGCTTAGTAGCTGTAGGTGGATTTAGTTATGGCGATGTTTTAGGAGCAGGCGAAGGGTGGGCTAGAACTATTTTATTTAATAGTTTTTTATATGATCAATTCTCTAGTTTTTTTGCTAATAAAAATAGTTTTTCACTTGGAGTATGTAATGGTTGTCAAATGATGAGTTCATTATCAACCATAATTCCTGGTGCTTTGAATTGGCCTAAATTCACAAGGAATAAATCAGAAAAGTATGAATCCCGTTTATCAACCATTAAGATAATATCTTCTCCATCTATATTTTTCTCAGGAATGGAAGGATCTAGAATTCCTATTGTTGTTGCTCATGGAGAAGGGTATGCTGACTTTTCTAAGTCTGGTAATATTAACCTCGTTAATACATCAGCTTATTTTGTAAATAATTATGGTGATATGACAGAATCTTATCCGCTGAATCCAAATGGAAGTCCTAAAGGAATAACTGCTGTTACAACAACTGATGGTAGATGTACTATAATGATGCCTCACCCAGAAAGAGTTTCTCGTAATATATTATTTTCTTGGCATCCATCAGAATGGACAGAAAATTATAGTCCATGGATGCGTATGTTTAGAAATGCACGAGCATGGCTTGGATAGTTATTTGCTAATAAAAAACATCATTTATTTATTAGATTTTAAATTTAATGATGTTTTTTTAATTTGTTTATTCTATATTCTGTGATTGTTCTCTTATTTTATCTATTAATAATTTTATTTCGATAGCAAGATGGGATATTTCTGTGGTATTGGTTTTTGATCCTATTGTATTTATTTCTCTATTCATCTCTTGAGTTAGGTATTCTATTTTTTTTCCTATATTGCATTTTTGTTCATTTACTGTCCTATACATTTCTTTCAAGTGTATATTTAGTCTATCTATTTCTTCTGAAATATCTACTTTTAAAACATTAGCAATTATTTCTTGAATAAATTTATCTTTGATTTCCTGATCATCAATTTCATCAAATTTATTGGATAATACTCCTATAAAATTTTTTTCTATTTTCTTTAATAACTTATTTTTGAAAGATTCAATACTTAGTTGTGCATTCTGTTCTATATGTTTGATTATTTTTCCAATATTATTTGTATAATTTATAATTATTTTACAGAGAGCTTCTCCTTCTCTTTCTCGATCTTCTTTTAGGTTATTTATAGCTAAAATAATCGATTCAATAACTAGATTTTCATTTAGAGGACATGAAGAATTTATTACATTGTTCTTGTTTTTATAGAAAAGATTAATCAATTCTGCTGATGTTGGCGGTCTAATATCAGGTATTTCTTTTTTTATAAATAGCATCTTATTTGAAATATTATTTATGAAAGCATGGAATGAATAGTCTTCTAGTATATCGTTTGATTGTTTGCTTATTTTTATTTCAATTTTACCTCTTGAAATATTTGTTGTTATTAGATTTCTGATATTTTTTTCTAGATTTTTGTATTCTTCTAAGACATTCATCTTAATATCTAAGAACTTATTATTAAAACTTCGTATTTCAATAGATATAATTTCATTTTTATTAATATCTATTTGTGAACAACCAAAACCTGTCATACTGTTCATAGTTATAATCTCATTTATAAAATAAATATTTATATCATAAATGTTTATTTAAATATAATTTACATTTTTATAAATTTGAGGATGTTATATGATAATTAAACGTTTATTTGGAAGGTCTTTTGATCAAATTAGACCTTTCAAGATAGTTAAAAAATTTACTAGTAATTCTGATGCTTCAATTTTGATTAGTATGGGAAATACTGTAGTTCTTTGTAATGCTAATATTTTAGATAGTGTTCCAGATTTTATGAAAGGAACAAATAGTCCTTGGATTACAGCAGAGTATAGTATGCTTCCAAGCTCAACAAAAGTTCGAATGACAAGAGAAGCAGTAGTAGGAAAACAATCTGGTAGAACACATGAAATACAAAGATTGATTGGACGTAGTTTAAGAGCAGCTTTTGATATGAAATATAGTGGTGAGTTTACTATTAAAGTAGATTGTGATGTGTTACAAGCTGATGGTGGTACAAGATGTGCAAGTATTACAGGGGCGTATTTGGCTATTGTAGATATCCTTCCTGTTTTATATAAAAAGTACTCTATTAGATATGATAAAAAATTTGAGAAAATAGCAGCCATTTCTGTTGGTCTTATTAATAATGATATATTGCTTGATATGGATTATAAAGAAGATTCTAATTGTGATGTAGATATGAATGTTGTAATGGATGCCAATGGTAATTTTATTGAAATACAAGTTACAGGAGAAAAAATAAAATTTAATAAAGAAAAATTTGATTTGATGTTATCTGCTGCTGGACATGGGATTTTGAAATTAATATCTTATTATTGATAAATATATTTTTGGATTTTTGCTATGAAGCCTAATACTACTACTTCTTTAAGTGCTTGGTTAAAATATTTAGAGAGGATTCATCCAAAAAATATTGATCTAGGCTTAGATCGTGTTAACAATGTTTTTAGAAGAATGAATCTGAAGATTAGAGGAGTTAAATTTATTGTTGGAGGTACTAATGGCAAAGGATCTACCTGTGCTTTCTTAGAATCTTTTTTATTAGAGTCTGGTTATTCAGTTGGTTTATATACATCTCCTCATATACTATCTTTTAGTGAGCGTATTCGTGTTAATGGTAACAAGGTTGGTGATCAAGAAATAATAGATAGTTTTTGCTTTATAGAAAACATTCGTAAAGAAATATCATTAACTTATTTTGAATATTCAACACTAGCAGCATTGAACATTTTTGCTAATAAGGCATTAGATGCTCTCATATTGGAAGTAGGACTAGGAGGAAGGTTAGATGCTGTGAATATTATAGATGCTGATTGTTCAATTATTACCAATATAGGTATTGACCATGTGGAATGGTTAGGAAATACTAGGGATTCAATAGGTAAAGAGAAATCTTATATTTACAGGAAGAATAAGTCAGCTATATGTGGAGATATTAATCCCCCTGATTCATTATTAAATTATGCTTATGAAATAAATGCAAATCTAAGATTAATAAATAAGGACTTTAGTTTTATAGTCGATCAAAAAAATGCATCTTGGTCTTATTTTGGCGATAATTATAATTTTAGAGATTTATCAATGCCAAAATTATTTGGTAATTGTCAAATAGTGAATGCTACTGTAGCTTTGTCTGCTTTGGATTCAGTATATCCAATATTATCAATTAATTGTCAGGTTATATCACTTGCAATTGAGAAAGTTTTTATACCAGCTAGATTCCAAGTTATCTCAAATAATCCAAATTTAATAATAGATGTATCACATAATTCGCATGCAGCAAATGTATTGTCAGATAATTTACAAAAAAGTAATAATTTTCATAGAACATATGCAATTATTGGTATGTTAAAAGACAAGGACATAAGAGAAGTTATTAGATTATTATCAAAAGATATAGACTATTGGTATTGTGCTAGTACATATGGAGAAAGAGGTTTATCTTCTAGTGAGTTAGAAAATATTATAAAAACATCGATAAATATTGATGAAAATTTAGTTCGCACTTTTCCGAGCCCATCTGATGCACTCAATATGGCTTTAACAAATTGCTCAAAATTAGATAGAATTCTGGTATTTGGTTCCTTCATTACTGTATCAGAGATATATAGTGTTTATGCAAATAAGTTGTGATGTTTTATGTTGTTATTACTTGTTTTTTTATTATAAAAATTGGTTAAAAGATCATATTTTGTTTACTATCATATTTTTGATTTTTTTATTACTAAACTTAGCATAGTAATATATTTTTTTATTATAAAAATAGTTATTTAACGTTTAATAAAAATATATATCCTATCAATTTTTTCTAAAATTATTATTTTTTTCTAAAACTGTGAATTATTTTGACTTTTTTATTCTATTTATTTTGATTCTTTCTTCTTTTGTAGGATTTTATCGTGGTTTTATAAAAGAATTTCTATCTTTATTTGCTTATATAATTTCATTCTTGATTACTGATTTGATCGGTACTATTTTATCGCCTTTTTTTGATTGTTATATAGATTCTATTTTATTCAAAGATTGTTTATCTTGTTTAATAGTTTTATTTTTATCATTATTATTTTGTTCTTTGATTGCTAATATGATATCTTTTTTTATAAACAAAACAGGCATTTCAAATATAAATAGAATTTTTGGTGCACTATTTGGTTTTTTTAGAGGTCTTTTTCTAGTAGTATTAATAGTTGTATTTTGTTGTTTTACTAATTTATCGCAAGAATTATATTGGGTTGATAGTATTTTCATAGATCCTATTATGATTTTAATTGAGAATATTAAATTATATTTACCTTATTCTTCCAGATTAAAAGAGTTGTTGCCTTAATAATTATCAAGGAAAATAATTATGTGTGGAATTGTTGGTGTTATTGGACGTAGCCAAGTAAATCAGCTTATATATGATAGTCTTTTGCTGCTGCAACATAGAGGTCAAGATGCAGCCGGTATAGCTACATCTAATAATGGTTTGTTTAATCTTCATAAATCACATGGACTTGTAAGAGATGTATTTAGGTCACATAACATGCTTTCTTTACCGGGATGTCAAGGTATAGGACAAGTACGTTATCCTACTGCAGGTTCTAATAATAGTGAGCATGAGGCTCAACCTTTTTATGTTAACGCTCCTTTTGGTATAATGTTTGCCCATAATGGTAATTTAACAAATTGGAAGGAATTAAGAGAATCTTTATTCAAAGTAGATCAAAGACACATAAATACTAATTCTGATTCAGAAGTTTTATTGAATATATTTGCACATGAATTACATTCAGTTTCTAGTGGAGTTTCTTTGGATGAAAATGCTATTTTTAAAGCAGTAGAAAATCTACATAAACGTGTACGCGGTGCTTACGCTGTAGTTTCATTAATATCAGGATATGGTTTAGTTGCTTTTCGTGATATATATGGTATTAGGCCTTTATGTATAGGTCGTCAAGATACAGATAAAGGTGTTGAATGGATGATAGCATCTGAATCTGTAGCATTGGAAGGTAATGGATTTAAATTTGTAAGAGATGTAGCACCAGGAGAAACTATATTTATAGATTTAGATGGGAATTTTTATAGTAAAGTTTGTTCTGATAAGAGTGTATTAACACCATGTATATTTGAATATATTTATTTTGCTAGACCTGATTCTTTTATAGATGGAGTATCAGTGTATGATGCTCGTTTGCGCATGGGCGAGTACTTAGCTGCAAAAATTTCAAAGGAAGTTCGGTCAGGGGATATAGATGTTGTTATTCCAATTCCTGATTCATCTCGTCCTGCTGCTATGCAACTTGCTGGCTGTTTAAATTTAGATTATAGAGAAGGGCTTATTAAAAATAGGTATGTAGGTAGAACTTTTATCATGCCTGGACAATCTATACGTAGGAAGTCTGTAAGGCAAAAATTAAATACTATTGCTACTGAATTTAAAAATAAAAATGTACTTTTGGTAGATGACTCAATAGTTAGAGGAACTACAAGCAAGGAGATAGTAGAAATGGCTCGTTCTGTTGGCGCAAGGAAAGTATATTTTGCATCAGCAGCAGCTCCAATTAGATATCAAAATGTTTATGGTATAGATATGCCTACCCCAGATGAATTGGTTGCCTCTAATCGTACAG
Organism: Candidatus Kinetoplastibacterium crithidii (ex Angomonas deanei ATCC 30255); assembly: GCF_000319225.1. Classification (NCBI taxonomy): domain Bacteria; kingdom Pseudomonadati; phylum Pseudomonadota; class Betaproteobacteria; genus Candidatus Kinetoplastidibacterium; species Candidatus Kinetoplastidibacterium crithidiae. Next base: position 338,596 of record NC_019815.1, on the reverse strand, counting down.
AAGAAGAAGTACGAAAATTTATAGGAAGTGATTATTTAATATATCAGAATATAGAAGATATGGAACAGTCTGTAAGAGGCATACAACCTTCATTAGCTAATTTTGAAGCTTCTTGTTTTAATGGAGTTTATATTACAGGAGATGTAAATTCAGAGTATTTATCTAATTTGAGTAATACGAGGACTTCTTAACTAAAGAGATAAACAACGCATATATGCGTTGTTTATCATAAGTATAGAGATTTTAGTTATTCTTTTTTTAAACAAATAGAAAAGGATATTAAGATTAGTAAAACAAAAACAGATAAACTCAAAATAAAATATTCTATTCCAAATAATGTAACAGGGTCATCTGCGCATGATGCATATATATTAAATAACCATGGTATAGCAGAATCAAATCCACTATTACTAATTATTTTATCAGCAGCTGTTACTGTTGTGCAGGACAGGTCGTCTGAAGAAAATATTTTTTGAAGACAAGCTGCTAAAATACCTACTATTCCAAGAGCTGCAATCAAAAGTGCGAATATCCTAGAAATTATTACTTTATTTAGGAAAAAACCAATTAAAGAAATTATACCTATCAAAAAAAATAATAATCTTTGAATAACACACCATGCACATGGTTGCATATCAAAAAAATGTTGAGATATTAAAGCAATTAGTATTGAAAAAAAACTTAGTATAAACATGATAAGAAAAAGCTTATTGCTAAAGTGATTCTGCTTCATCTGCTGTTTCATAGTATTATTTTCATTCTAATTTATAGGAATCAAATGGATTAATTACAAATATCTATTTTTATAAAAAAGTATTAACTAAGCCTTGTATGCCAGCCCAACATATTTGTACACCTAGGCACAACATAATGAATGCAGATAATCTCATAAATACAGCAGTGCCACTTTTACCAAGTTTATTCAGCATTTGAGACGAAAATTTCATACATATATATAGAGCAAAAGTAGCTAATAAAATTGCTGGAATTGCTCCAGATAATCTTAAAGCTATTATTGATAATTGTTCATCTATTAATGAAACACCAACAGTTATTGCTCCAGCAATTGCGCCAGGACCAAATGTTACTGGAAAAGTTAGAGGGTAAAAGGATCTGGAATTTGCTATTTCTAGAGACATGGATTTTGTTTGATCAGTCTCACCTGAAGAATTGTCATCAGATGCAGTAACTAAATTCCAAGCACTATACATTATAAGCATGCCACCACCTAAACGGACTATAGGAAGTGAAATGCCAAATAACATTAATATCCCATTGCCTATTAACATAGTTGATATAAGCATAATAGCAACATTTATTCCAACTTTTTTTGCTAGCATTAATCTAGTTTCTGGAGATGCTCCTTCTGTCATGGAAAGGAATATTGGTGCAATAGCAGGTGGGTTTAAAAAAGGCAACAAGGTAGCCAATGTGAAAAGAAAACTTTTTATTAATGGATCTATCATAATAGTTACAAATAAAAATATAATTGGTTAATGTTTATTTAGTAAAGATTTAAATTTAATTATGTAAGAAAAATGTATCATTTTATGATAAGTTTTTTCTTAGTAGTTAAACTTAATAATTATATACTATGCGAGTATTATTATTTCTTTAGATGCACATATAGACTTCTCCTAATTAAGGTGATAATACATGGCAATATAACAATAACATAATTATTATATTTTAAGAAAATACTTATATAAATACATTCTTTAAAATTCTTTTTTCACAAAAGAAGGAATTTGTTTCATACCTGGTGATTTTGTTAATACTTCATAACCATTATCTGTGACAAGTATAGTATGTTCCCATTGTGCTGATAAGCTGTGGTCTTTTGTTACAACAGTCCATCCATCTTTGAGATGTTTTATTTCTTTACGGCCTGCATTTATCATTGGTTCTATAGTTATTAACATTCCTGTTTTTATATAATCTCCTGTATTAGGTCTGCCGTAATGCAACACCTGTGGATCCTCATGAAAATTGCGTCCTATACCATGTCCACAATATTCTCGTACAACTGAGAAGCCAGATGATTCAGCATGCTTTTGTATTGCATATCCTATATCTCCAAGTCTGGCTTTATTACGAACTTGTTCTATTCCTTTCCACATGCATTCATAAGTAATGTCAGCAAGTCTTTTACCCAATATATTGGGTTCTCCTACATGATACATTCTACTTGTATCGCCATACCAACCATCTTTTATTATTGTTACATCTATATTTAGTGAGTCTCCATCTTTCAAAATTTTTTCACCAGGTATTCCATGACATACTTGGTGATTTACTGAAGTACATATCGAACCAGTAAAAGGCGTATATCCTGGTGGGGCATATCCTATAGTTGCTGATTTTACATGTAATTCTTCAGTCATATATTCAAAACATAATTTATCTAATTCTCCAGTAGTTACACCTGGCCTAATATAAGGATGTATAAAATCAAGTATTTTTGCTGCATCTTCACAGGCAGCACGCATTTTTTCCAGATCATTAATATTTGTAATTATTCCCATTTTAAACTTTATAGTTACTTTATTTGGTTAATACAGACGTATGTAAAGTTATTTATTTACAACGTTATTACTTGTTAATTATATAACAATCTTTCCTATAAATTCTTTTGATAAAATAAGCTTTATACTTAACGCTTATTTTGCATTATACTCTACATAGATTTTTTGATTAATGTATAATCAATACATAATTAAATAGAATATATTTTGCGAAAAAAATATATTCTATTTAATAATATTATATTTGCACAACACATTATCCAGGGTGTCATTTTATAATTTGATACTTATGTGTTGTAAGAAACTAACCCTTGGAGATTTTTATGTCTATAATGCGTGAAATGTTAGAAGCTGGTGTCCATTTCGGTCATCAAACTCGTTATTGGAATCCAAAAATGTCGCAGTATATTTTTGGACAAAGAAATAAAATACATATAATTAATTTAGAAAAAACCGTAGAAAAATATTTAGAAGCTGTTGAATTTGTAAAAAAATCTTCTGAATCTGGTTCCGTCATATTATTTGTTGGCACAAAAAGAGCTGCTCGTGAATTTGTTGCTGAAGAATCCATTAGATGTGGGATGCCTTATGTCAACCATAGATGGCTTGGAGGAATGCTTACAAATTTTAAAACTGTTAAGTCGTCTATAAAGCGTCTAAAAGAAATGGAAAGCATGGTCGATAGTGGCGATATAGAAAAAATGACTAAAAAAGAATCGCTTTTATTTTATCGTGAACTTGAGAAATTAAATAGAGCTATAGGTGGTATTAAAAATATAGGTGGTTTGCCTGATGTTTTATTCGTTGTTGACGTTGGTTATCATAAAATTGCTATAGCTGAAGCCAAAGCTCTTGGAATAAAAGTAGTTGGGGTTGTTGATACAAATCATTCACCTGATGGCGTTGATTATGTTATTCCTGGTAATGATGATTCAGCAAAGGCTATATCTTTTTATGTGAAGGGTATTGCTGATGCTGTATTGGATGGACGTAAAAAGAAATTAGATAATACTGTAAATGCAATTAGAGATGATTTAGAAGAATTTGTAGAAGACAAGTCTTAATTTACTTTATTAATTATATTTTGAGAAATTTTATGACAAAGATTAATGCTTCCCTTGTGAAAGAATTAAGGGAAAAAACTGATGCTCCTATGATGGAATGTAAAAAGGCTCTGATTGAGTCTGAAGGTGATATTTCTAGAGCTGAAGAGATATTGAGAGTAAGGTTAGGGAGCAAAGCTAGTAAGGCTGCTTCTAGATTAGCTTCTGAGGGATTAATTGGAATATATACATGTATTGAAAATGACATGAGTATAGGAGTATTAGTAGAAGTAAATTGTGAAACAGATTTTGTTGCTAAGAATTCTGATTTTATTAATTTTGTTGATAATATTGCAAAAATAATTGCTAATAAAAATCCAGAAAATATTGATGCATTGTTAAATTTACAATATAACAATGATACTGTAGATGTTTTTAGATCAGAATTAGTAGGCAAAATTGGAGAAAATATTTCTATTCGTCGTTTTGAGAGAATATCTTCTAGTAATAAGATATCTAGTTACAACCATAATGGCAAAATTGGTGTTTTAGTTGATTTTAATGGAGATTCTTCTATTGGTAAAGATTTGGCTATGCATATAGCAGCCACAAAGCCTAAGGCAATTGATGAGAGTGGTATTAGTCAAGAAGATCTTGCTATTGAAAAATCTATTGCTAAAGAAAAAGCTATAAATTCTGGCAAACCTAAAGAAATAGTTGAAAAAATGATAGAAGGTTCTATTCAGAAATTTCTTAAAGAGGTTACATTAGTATCTCAACAATTTATAAAAAATGATAAGCAGACTGTTAATCAAATGCTGAAAGAGAAGAACAGTAATATTAATAAGTTTATTTATTATGCTGTTGGAGAAGGTATAGAGAAAAAAGATGTCGATTTTGCAGCTGAAGTAGCAGCAATGAGATCAAATTAAATATTAAGATTTTTATGTTTTCGTAATTTCAATAGTGTTATTGGTTTTTTTAATTTAGGAATACGGAATATATTATTATGAATAATAAGCCATACAAAAGAGTTTTATTGAAGCTTTCTGGTGAGGCTTTGATGGGAAATGATTCTTTTGGTATTAATAGATCTACTATATCAAATATAACATCAGAAATTTCTAAAGTCTTTGATTTGGGAATAGAAATAGCTATTGTTATAGGTGGTGGTAATATATTCCGTGGTGTCGCACCTGGTGCGCAAGGAATGGATAGGGCAACAGCTGATTATATGGGCATGATGGCTACAATTATGAATGCACTTGCTTTGCAAGATTCTTTAAAGTGCATTGGTGTGGATGCCAGGGTCCAATCTGCTTTAAATATAGACCAAGTTGTAGAACCATATATTAGACCAAAAGCTTTACGTTATCTTGAAGAAGGGAAAATTGTTATATTTGCAGCTGGTACTGGCAATCCATTTTTCACTACTGATACAGCTGCTGCTTTGCGTGGTGCTGAAATAGGTGCTGAAATAGTTTTAAAAGCTACTAAAGTAGATGGAATATACAGTTCTGATCCTAAAAAAGATCCCTCAGCTACTAAATATTCAAATATTTGTTTTGATGAAGTTATTGTTCGTAGAATAGAAGTTATGGACGCTACAGCTTTTGCATTGTGTCGTGATCATAATTTGCCAATAAATGTTTTTTCAATTTATAAAGAAAATGCGTTAAAAAGAGTTGTTAGCGGTGAAAATGAAGGAACTTTGGTGCATATTTAAAAGGGTATTTTATGGATTTAGATAGTGTTTGCAAATCAGCCGAAATAAAAATGAGTAAATCTGTTGATATGTTGAAGTCAAATTTAGCAAAAATTCGTACTGGTCGTGCTCATACAGGCATATTAGATCATATAAAAATTGATTATTACGGATCTCCTTCTTTAATCACCAAAATAGCAAATGTAAGTTTGACAGATTCAAGAACTATATCCGTTACTCCTTATGAAAAAAATATGCTTTCTAGTATTGAAAAGGCAATTAGAGAATCTGATCTAGGTTTAAACCCTATATCAATGGGTGGTAATTCAATTAAGGTTCCTATGCCGCCTTTAACAGAAGAAAGGCGTAAGGATTTGGTAAAAATATCAAAGTCAGAAGGAGAAGAGTCTAAAATAGCTATACGTAATATACGTCGCGAATGTAATGAAGTAGTTAAGAAAATGTTAAAAGAAAAAGAAATATCAGAGAATGATGAAAGAAGAGTTCAAGATTCTATACAAAAGATTACTGATATAAAAATATCTGAAATAGATAGAATCATAACTCAAAAAGAATCAGAAATAATGGTTATTTAATTTGAATTGTTTTGATAAAAAAAATTGAAAAAACAAAATATCAATTATGTCAACTAATCTAGCTGCACCAAAGCATCTTGCTATTATTATGGATGGCAATGGTCGTTGGGCCAGTAGTAGATTTTTGCCAAGAAGCTCTGGTCATGTAAAAGGAATAAAATCAGCAATTAGTATTATTAATAAAAGCATGCAGTTAGGTACAAAGTATTTAACATTGTTTGCTTTTAGTTCTGAAAATTGGAATCGTCCTCCTGAAGAGGTATCTAATTTAATAAGTTTATTTGCTAAAACTTTAGAGAATAAAGTTGATAGATTAATTGCTGAGGGTATTTGTTTTAATGTAATAGGAGATACAACAGCTTTTAATTATGATTTGCAAGAATTAATTAATTATGCTGTACGAAAAACTTCTGGTAATAAAAGATTTTATCTTACTGTGGCCGCTAATTATGGTGGGCATTGGGATATTTTGCAGGCAATAAAGTTGATGATTTTTGATAAAGATAATTCTTTATTTCAAAGGAATAACCATAATTTATATATAAATGATTTTAGTCGTTATTTATCTATGTCTTGGGCTCCTAATCCTGATCTTCTTATTAGAACAGGAGGTGAGAAACGTATATCTAATTTTTTAATATGGCAATTAGCATATACTGAACTTTATTTTACTGATATATATTGGCCAGATTTTACTCCATTAGATTTAGAAAGAGCTTTTGAATGGTATAAAACAAGAGAAAGAAGATTTGGTAAAATTAATAATTAATTATTTGTAAATTTTTAAAGTGATATTGTAGTGTTAGCCAAAAGATTATTAACTGCATTTATTATGCTTTTTATATTCTTATTATCATTATTGTTGGATAATAAGATTTATTTTGTATCTCTGTTTACATTCTGTGTTTCTATGGTTTTTTTGGAATGGGTACAATTTTTTTAGAAAAAAAATATAAAAATTATTTATATATATTTTCTTTGATTATATTTGTTTTTTTAATTTACCTATCAGAATTCTTATTTCAAGATTTATCTATTAAAGATAACAACATATTTAAGTTTTTAATATCTGTTGTTGTTATTTTATGGATATCATTTGCTGCTATGTCAGTAATTTCTCACCGTGATTTTTCTAGTTTAGAAAAGAAATTTTGGTTATTTTTTTCTATTCCAGCTTGTTTTTCTGCTTGGTTTGCTTTTGTTATATTTTATAAAATGCATGGGAATTGGTTCGTTATTTCTTTATTGATGCCTGTATGGATTCTTGATACATCAGGTTATATTTTTGGTAAATATATGGGCAGGACTAAATTAATTCCTAAAGTTAGCCCTGGAAAAACATTGGAAGGTGCTATAGCTGGCATATTTTTTTCTGTACTATTTTATATTATCAGCAGTTTTTTTTAAAGGAAGTTTTGCCAGCTTTATTTTAGAAACTCATGGTGTATTTGTTTCATTAGTTTTATTTTTTATTCTCAGCATGGTTGCTATATTAGGTGATCTTTTCGAGTCTTTATTAAAACGTAATTTTGGAATAAAAGACTCTGGCTCTTTACTTCCAGGCCATGGTGGTTTCTTTGATAGACTAGATTCTCTTATCCCTTTTATTCCGATGGCTATCATATTGTCTGGAGTGATAAATTGAGAGAGGTAAGGCGTGTTTTTATATTTGGTTCTACTGGCTCAATTGGAGAAAAATCTTTAGAAGTTATTAGCATAAACAAAGATCGCTTCGAAGTATTTGGTCTGAGCGCGAACAGTCAAATAGAACGTTTAGCAAAACAGGCGATAAATTTTAATGTAAAAGTAGTAGTAGTTCCTAATAAGCAGGCAAGAGAGCGTTTTTATAAAGCTATGCCTATTTGTTACAATGTTCCTGAAGTCTTAATAGGTGAAAATTCATTAATGAATGTAGCTTCTTCAGGATTATATGATATAGCAATTATTGCTACATCTGGAGTAGCTGGATTATATTCTGCATTAGAAGCAGCTAAAAGTGGAAAGCGTATTTTATTGGCTAATAAAGAATTATTAGTTATTGCTGGTCAGTTATTTATGGATGCTGTTTCTTTAAATAAAACTGAAATAATTCCTATAGATAGTGAAAATAATTCTATCTTCCAGTGTCTTCATAGAAACAGTTACCTGGATAACACAAAAAATGAATTTGCAAATAATTATATAAATAAAATTATTCTTACAGATTCTGGAGGTCCTTTTAGAAGTATGTCTGTAGATCAGTTAGAAGATGTTACACCACTTCATATTTATAAATATCATAATTGGCAAATTGGTCAGAAAATATCTGTTGATTCAGCAACAATGATAAATAAAGGCTTTGAGATTATAGAGACTTTTTGGTTGTTTTCTATGCCAATAGAATCTATAGATATATTAATACAGCCTCAAAGTATAGTTCATTCAATGATAGAATATTCAGATGGTTCAGTTATAGCTAATTTAAGTAAACCTAATATGGAAATACCTATATCATATGCATTAAGTTTTCCAGATATTTTAGAAAATAATGTTGGTTTTTTAGATTTATCTAAAGTATGTTCGTTAGATTTTTTTAAGCCTGATTTAGAAAGATTTCAATGTCTAAATTTATCCTTTGAAGCTTTAAATGCTGGTCCAGGTTATTGTATAGTATTAAACGCAGCTAATGAAGTTGCGGTGGAAGGATTTTTATCAGGTCGTTTAAAATACACATGGATTCCTAGAGTAATTGAAGCTTCTTTTGAATGGTATTCAAGTAAATTATCCAAAAAATTATTAAGTTTAGATGAAATAATTAATCTTGATCTTGAAGCTCGATATTTTGCTTCTAATCTTGGGATAGGGTTATCCTAATTTTATAGTTTTTATAAATCTGAAAGGTTTTTTGTAATGTCTTCTATACGTAGTTTACATAAATATTGGAAAAATATATTTTTTTTTATAATTATTACAATTTCAAATTGTAGTTATGCTTTTGACTCCTTTACTGTAGAAGATATCAAAATAAACGGTATTGCTACTATTGATAAAGTTTGTATCACAAAAGCATTACAGGTAAAAGTGGGTGATGTTTTCGAAGAGAAAAATATTAAACAGTCCATAAAAAACATCTATGATTTAGGATTTTTTGAACAGGTTAGTCTAGATATAGATAAGAATATTATTATTTTAAATGTTGAAGAAAGACCAATAATACATTCTGTTATTATTAATGGAATGTCAGTTTTAAGTTCTAAAGATTTTTTAAGAGTTTTAGAGCAATATGGATTGGTTGCTGGAAATCATTTTAATAAAAATTTATTAAAAAAATCTGTTGATACAATCAAGGAATTGTATGAACTAAAAAGTTTTTATAATACATCCATTAAATATAGTATTAATAATTTGCCTACAAATTGTGTTGATATAGAATTTAATGTGGAAGAACCTAAAATATCGAAAATCAAATCAATAAAAATAATTGGCAATAATATTTTTTCTGAAGAGCAAATATTACGATTATTTACATCGACGTCTTCAAGTCTTTTTAGTTGGTATAGTAAGTCTAATTATTTTCTTATTGGAAAAATTGAGTATGATATTGAAAAATTAATATCATACTATATGGATTTGGGTTATTTAGATTTTTCAATTATAAATAAGCAATTCAATTTTTCCAAAGATAACAATGTTGATATAGTAATAGTAGTCAAAGAAGGCAAAAAATATAAAATAAATGATATAAAAATATTTGGTGATTTAAATGGGTTGGATGAAATAATAAGTGAATTAGTAACGATTAGAAAAGATGAATATTTTTCTCTAAATAGTATAAATTATATTACATCCAATATAAAAGAACTTTTAGGTAATTATGGTTATGCGTTTGCTCAAGTCGCTCCAACTACAAAAATAGAACATGATACAGATAAGGTAAACATTATATTTAATATAAATTGTGGTAAGAAAATCTATATTAATAATATAAACATTATTGGTAATAGACGTACTAGTGATTATGTTATAAGACGAGTAATAAAACAATATGAAGCATCTTTATATAATTTTGATAATGTTAATTTCTCGAAGAAAAATATAGATAGGCTTGGTTTTTTTGAAAAAGTAGATTTTAGGTTAAAGCAACGTGTGGATCATGATGATCTAGCAGATTTAGAAGTAGAAGTTGTAGATAAACATACTGGCATTGCAAATTTTGGGATGGGGTATAGTGCTTCTGAAGGTCCAATAATATCAGCTAGTGTTAGTGAAGATAATATTTTTGGTACAGGTAATGATTTATCTCTTGATGTAAATGCAAGTAAGATTGGTAAAAACATGACTATTTCTTATCATAACCCATATGTAACCAAAGATGCAATAAGTAGTATATTTTCAGCTTTTTATAAAATAAATAATCCTATAGAAAATTCTAATAAATATGAAATTAATTCTAGTGGATCTAGCATCAATATTGGATTACCACTTTCAGAATATAATAAGGTTTTTCTAGGTTTGTCTTTTGAGAAAAACAAGATCGGTTTGCATAATAAATTACCATATATTTACAATACATTTGTCAATGAATATGGTGACAATACTAATTCTTTTATCTTAAGCTCAGGATGGTTTAAAGATACTAGAAATAACAATATTCTTCCTAGTTCTGGTAGTTATTCTAAACTTTCATTAGATGTATCTACTAATGATCTGCAATATTTTGCTATCAAATTCCAACGTCAATATTATATTCATTTTATGGATAAATGTATCTTTTCTTTCAATGGAGCAATTGATTATGGTTTAAGTTATGGAAAAAGATCTTATCCTACTATAAAGCATTTATATGCCGGAGGCATAGGAACAGTTAGAGGATATATTCCATCATCTATAGGTCCAAAGCATACTATTACTGGAGATTATTTAGGAGGATCAGCAAGAATTATAGCAAATGCTCAAGTTTATTTTCCTTTCCCAGAGCTTATCAATGATAAAAAGATAAATTGGTTTTTATTCAGCGATGTAGGCAAAGTATTTTGTGAAAAAAAAGCAAAATCAAATATCTATAAAAATGATAGTTTGTTTATAGATAATAATGGTTATTGTTATTCTGCTGGCATTGGTGTGTCTTGGCTATCTCCTCTGGGATTAATACAACTTTCCTATGCCATGCCATTAAATATTTCACGACCTGATGATATTCAAAGATTGCAATTTCAGATTGGTAGCGGTTTTTAGTTTTATAAAAAACTCTTTGTTAAGTTTGAACTGATTTTTTAAAGGTTAAGTAATATGTTTCGTCACAACTATTTTTTCTTAAAATTTCCTATGAAAAGAATTAATTTTAAATTTGTTAGTTTTATTAAATTTATTCTTATATTTTTATTGTCTTTTTCTTTTAGTTTATATGCTCATGATTTAAGAGTTGGGTTTGTTAGTACTGAACGCATTTTAAAGGATTCTGATATAGGCAGATCTGCGCAATCTAAAATAGAATCTGAATTCACAACAATGAAGCATGACCTGCATAATTTAGAATTAGAATTACGATCTCTTGTGAGTAAGTTTGAAAAGGATGGTCCTATTTTATCAGAGAATGATAAATTAAAAAAGCAAAGAGATATGGAAGATTTAGATCTTGATCTCCAACGTAAGCGTCGTGCATTTCAAGAAGACTTTAATAGACGTAGAAATGAGGAATTTTCTATTATTATTTCTAAAGCTAATGAATGTATTAAAAAGTTAGCAGAAGAGGAGAATTATGACCTTATCATTGAAGATGCTGTGGTAGTTAATCCACGTATTGATATTACAGATAAAATTATAAAAAATTTAAATGGGTAATATTATTTATGCCTTTAATTTTAGACGAACATAATGCAATATCTATTATTAAGTTGATGGAGTCTGTTAATACTACTGGAATAAAATGGCATATAATTTCAAAAGTTGAAAACGACACTATATTTGTTAGAGGTATTTCTACTTTATTGTCAGCATCATCTTGTGATATTAGTTTTTTTTCAAATTACAGATATCTGAATGATATTTATAAAACTCAGGCATGTGTAGTTATTATAGAAGAGAAGTTCTATAAACATGTGGAGAATATTGAGTCTAAAAACATCCAGTGTTTTATTATAAGTGATAATGCTTATTTGCTATACACAAGAATTGCCCAATGGTTTAATAATTTTATTAGCAACATTTGTATGATGGGCAGAAATATAGATAGAACTTCTATTATATCGACACAAGTAAATATCGGTAAGAATGTTGTAATAGGTCCTTATTGTGTAATAGAGGAAAATGTAGAGATAGGAGATAATAGTATTATTGGCGCTTTTTCTCTTATAGGCTCTGGAGTTAAAATAGGTAGTAATTGTCGTTTTTTTCCTAGAGTAACTTTATATAAAAATGTTTGTATAGGAAATAACAATATTTTTCATAGTGGAGTTGTTATCGGATCTGATGGTTTTGGCTATGCCCAAGACCATAGCGGCAACAATTTCTCATGGTCTAAAATACCTCATTTTGGTACTGTATTAATAGGCAATAATGTGGAAATAGGCGCTAATACTACAATAGATAGGGGTTCATTGGACAGTACTGTGATTTCGGATGGAGTTAAAATAGATAATCAAGTAATGATAGGTCATAATGTTACTGTAAATGAATCTACAGCTATTGCAGCTTGTGTAGGTATAGCAGGCTCTACTATGATTGGCAAAAGATGCATAATTGGAGGAGCTGCTATGATATCTGGTCATTTAAATATTGTAGATGATGTTCATATAGCTGGTGGTACAGCTGTTATATCCAATATTACCAAAGCAGGGAGATATGCTGGTGTTTATCCATATTCTAGTCATATTGAATGGCAAAAAAACGCTCCAATTATATCGCATTTAGCAAAACTAAGAAAAATGATTATGTTCCCTCATAGTAATAATTAATTCACTTATTAGAGCTTCATATAACAGTATTAGAGGAATTGATAGAAATGAATTTAAATATCAAAGAAATAATGGAACTTTTACCTCATAGATATCCTATACTATTAGTAGATCGTGTATTAGAAATGATACCAGGAAAATCTATAGTTGCTATAAAAAATGTTTCTATAAATGAGCCTTTTTTTGAGGGCCATTTTCCTCATCTACCTATTATGCCTGGGGTTTTAATTATAGAAGCTTTAGCTCAGGCTGCAGCTATTTTTTCTTTTGGTAACAAGTCTCATGATATTGAATTTAAAAATAATACTGCTTATTATTTAGTAGGAATTGAAAATACTAGATTTAGACGTCCAGTGGTTCCAGGAGATCAGTTGCGTCTTGAAGTCTTTGCTGATCGTTTAGGAACTTCAATATCTAAATATAAGGCAAAAGCTTTAGTTGACAATCAAGTTGTAGCCCAAACAGATTTAATGTGTGCTATGCGTGCTTTGGAAAATAATAATGCAACAAAGTATTAAGATACATCCTACAGCTATTATAGATGTAGGTGCTGAAGTTGATGGTTCTGTTGTAGTTGGTCCTTATGTTGTAATAGGTTCTGGAGTTTCTATAGACTCTGGTAATGTAATTGGACCTTATTGCCATATAGATGGAAATACAACAATAGGTAAAGATAATATTTTTTATCGTTATTGTTCTATTGGATCCTTGCCTCAAGATAAAAAATATAATGGTGAGAAGACTTATTTACAAATAGGTTCACGTAATACTATTAGAGAATTTACGACTTTTAATGTTGGTACATCACAGGGAGGATATACTACGTTAATTGGTGATGACAATTGGATAATGGCTTATGTCCATATAGCGCATGATTGTAGAATAGGTAATCATATAACATTAGCTAATTCTGTACAGTTAGGTGGTCATGTCATAGTAGAAGATTGGTCAGTAATAGGGGGCTTAAGTGGCGTGCATCAATTTTCGAGGATTGGCAAATATACTATGATAGGAGCCAAAAGTGCTCTTAAGCAAGATGTCCCTCCTTTTGTGTTGTGTGGAGGAAATCCAGCTCGTCCTTTTGGTATTAATTTAGAAGGATTAAAACGTAGAGGATTTTCTGAAGATGTAATTTTAGAAATTAAAAGGGCGTATAGAATAATTTATCGACAAGGTTTTTCTTTACAGGAAGCTTGTCATTGTTTAAGCAGCTATAATTACAAAAATCAAGATACTTCAGATTATATAAAATTAATTGTTGATTTTTTACAAAATTCTGAGCGTGGCATAATTAGATCATGAAATTACATCTTGGAATAGTCACTGGGGAACCTTCAGGTGATTTATTAGCCAAGCAAATTCTTGAAGGAATAAGAAATAAATATCTTCAAGATGCAATTTATGATGGCATTGGTGGACTGGAATTATCTAGTATAGGTTTTAATTCTTGGTATTCCATGGATGAATTATCTGTTTTTGGATATTTAGATGCAATACTTGCTTTCCCTAGAATATTTAGCATATACAAGAATGTAAAGAAAAGATGGCTAACAAATAAACCTGATGTTTTTCTAGGGATTGACTTGCCTGATTTTAATTTGAGACTAGAGTCTAGTTTAAAAAAAATAATATACCTACTATACATTTTATAAGTCCTTCAATATGGGCATGGAGATTTGATAGAATAACAATGATTAAGGAAGCTGTATCTCATATGCTAGTAGTTTTTCCTTTTGAAGAAGAAATATATCGTAAGGAAAATATCCCAGTTACTTATGTTGGTCATCCATTAGCAAGTGTTATTCCATTAAAACCTTCCCAAGAATCAGCCCGCAAATTTTTAAATATTGATCCAAAGGCCCAAGTGGTAGCTGTTTTGCCAGGTAGCAGATCATCAGAAATAAGTAATCTAGGTCCTATATTTTTACAAACAGTTAAATTGCTAAATAAAATAAGACCTGATTTACAATTTATAGTTCCAATGGTTAATGAATCAAGGCGTTCTGAGTTTGAAAATCTATTAGACTCTATTGAGGTATCTAACCTTCGTTGTATTAGTAGACGTGATTATGAAAATAATATTTTGATAAATAAGCCATTATCATGGTACGCTATGGAAGCTAGTGATCTTGTTCTGTTATCTAGTGGCACAGCAACTTTGGAAGCTGCTTTGTTTAAAAAACCTATGATTATATCTTATGTTTTATCACCTTTAGTTAAAAAAATTATGACATGGCAATCAGGTCAAAACAAACCATATTTACCATGGATTGGTCTTCCAAATATTTTAATGAATAGGTTTGTTGTTCCTGAATTTGTGCAAGATAATGCTACTCCAAAAAAATTAGCTGAAGCAGTTTTAAATATATTATTAGATAGAACGTATTGTAGTTCTATAGTAGATTGTTTCCAAAATATGCATAAAGATTTAAAATTAGATACTCCAAAGCTTGTGGCAGAAACAATCATTAAAGTTGTAAAAAAAACTATGTGAGATATTTTAAAGTGATATTATGAGTTTAGATTTTACTGTTTTTTCAGCTGGGATAGATGAGTCCGGCCGTGGTTCGTTAGCTGGTCCTGTATATGCTGCTGCAGTGATATTGGATGACAAACATCCTATCAGAGGATTGGCTGATTCAAAGCTATTAAATAAGAATAAAAGAGAACAGTTATCTGTAATTATCAAAGAAAAGTCATTATCATGGGCTATAGGAATATCTAGTGTTGAAGAAATAGATAGTTTGAACATATTGCAGGCTACTTTATTAGCAATGAGAAGAGCTGTTCTAGGGTTAAGCAGAAAACCTAATATTGCTTTGGTAGACGGCAATGTGTCACCACATTTAGATTGCCTTGTTAAGACTATCGTAGGTGGTGACAGACTGGTTCAGTCTATATCTGCTGCTTCTATTCTAGCTAAAACAGAAAGAGACGCTGAGATGTTAAAACTACACTTGGAATATCCTAATTATGGATTTGATCAGCATAAAGGATATTGTACTTCTAAACATCTAAGGTTATTACGCTTATATGGTCCTTGTGTTTTTCATAGAAGGAGCTTTGCTCCTGTGAGAGAAGTTATAAATTTGTAGCATATATTTATGCTAGGGTCCTAGATAAACCTATTTCTTGTAATACAGTTGTTGATATCTCTTCTATTGATTTTGTGGTAGTTGATAACCATGATATGCCTTCTCTTCTCATCATTTTTTCAGACTCACTAACTTCATATCTACATTGTTCTAAAGTAGCATACTTACTATTTGGACGCCTTTCATTTCTTACTTCTGATAATCTTTCTGGCAATATTGATAGTCCAAATAATTTTGATTTAAATGGAACAATAGTAGCAGGTAATGTATTTCTTTCAAAATCATCTGGTGTTAAAGGAAAATTAGCTGCTTTTATTGCATATTGCATTGCAAGATATAGACTAGTTGGTGTTTTACCACATCGAGAGACTCCTATAAGGATGACATCAGCTTTATTAAGTTGATTAACAAATTGACCATCATCATGAGACAGGCTAAAATTAATTGCATCTATACGGTTTCTATATTTTTCAGAATCTGAAACCATGTGTGATCTTCCTATAGAATTATTTGATTTATGACCAATTGCTTGTTCTATATGGTTTATAAATGTTCCAAATAAATCTATAAATATGCAGTTAGCAGTCTTTAGTAAATTCATTATGTCTATATTTACTAATGTGCTAAAAATAATTGGTGGGTATCCAGTTTCATTTGCAGTGTTATTAATTTTTATTACAGCTTCTTTGGCTTTTTCTATGGAACAAATGAATGGCAAATGTATTTCTTTGAATCTTACTTGATCAAATTGAGAAAGAACTGCATTACTAAAAGTTTCTACTGTAATTCCAGTTCCATCTGATACCAAATATACAGTTCTTTCTGGTAGTAATTGATTATTCATATATTAATCCTTTTTTGTTAAATTAATTTTGTTTATTAATGATAAATTGTATAATCTTAACGTATGTATTATCTATTTTTTTTGAATAATTTGATCAATACATTATTTTTAGTGTATTTATCAAATTGTTTTTTTATTTTTATAAAGGATAGTATATGTCTTATGTAGTTAGTTTTGAAAAGCTACGAATGTCTGATGTTGATTCTGTAGGTGGTAAAAATGCATCTCTTGGGGAGATGATTAGTCAATTATCTGATGCAGGTGTTAGAGTTCCAGGCGGGTTCGCTACAACAGCTCAAGCATTTCGTGATTTTTTGCATTATTCTGATCTAGATGTAAAAATATCTAATAGATTAGCAAGTTTAAATCCTGATGATATACAAGAGTTATCCAGTGTTGGAGCAGAAATTAGACAATGGATAATGAATGCTCCTTTTTCAGAAAAATTTGAAAAAGAAATTAGGGATGCATTTTCTCTTATAGATGTTGATGGCAATGGTTCTTTTGCTGTTAGATCTTCTGCTACGGCAGAAGATCTACCTGATGCCTCTTTTGCTGGGCAACAAGAAACATATCTTAATGTTTCTGGTGTAGAGAACATTTTAGATAAAATTAGATATGTTTTTGCTTCTTTGTACAATGACAGGGCTATTTCTTACCGAGTTCATAAAGGGTATCATAATACTGAGGTAGCTTTATCGGCAGGTATACAAAAGATGGTAAGATCAGATAAAGGTAGTGCTGGTGTTATGTTTACAATAGATACAGAATCTGGGTTTCCAAATGTTGTATTTATTACCTCTTCATATGGATTAGGAGAAACTGTAGTACAGGGTGCTGTAAATCCAGATGAGTTTTATGTATTTAAACCTACCCTTTCTAAGGGACATGATGCGATAATAAGCCGTCGTATCGGGTCTAAACTTATTAAAATGGAGTTTAATAAAGATCATAATGCAGACGAAGCTGTCAAAACAGTTGACGTTGATTTGTCGGATCGTAATAAATATTCATTAGATGATTCTGAAGTATTAGAGTTAGCAAAATATGCTGTTATTATTGAAAATCATTATGGACGCCCTATGGATATAGAGTGGGGTAAAGATGGTATAGATGGCAAACTTTATATACTTCAGGCACGCCCAGAAACTGTGAAATCGCAGCAAAACAATAAGGAAGTTCAACAAAGATATAAGTTAAAAGCTAGTGGAACAGTTCTAATAACTGGTAGATCTATAGGTCAAAAAATTGGGTCTGGACCTGTTAGAATTGTTGCTGATACATCTGAAATTAATAGAGTAAAACCAGGAGATATTTTAGTAACTGATATGACAGATCCTAATTGGGAGCCTGTTATGAAAAAAGCATCTGCTATAGTTACTAATAGAGGAGGCAGAACCTGTCATGCTGCTATCATTGCTAGAGAACTTGGAATACCTGCAGTTGTTGGTTGTGGTGATGCAACAAGTGTTTTAGTCGAAGAGCAGTATGTAACAGTCTCTTGTTCTGAAGGAGATGAGGGTAGAATCTATGATGGTATTATAGAAACAGAAATAGAGGATGTTCATCGTGGTGAAATGCCAGAAATAGATATTAAAATCATGATGAATGTTGGGAACCCACAACTTGCATTTGATTTTTCACAATTACCAAATTCTGGTGTTGGTTTAGCACGTCTAGAATTTATTATTAATAATAATATAGGAGTACATCCTAAAGCAGTATTGGAATACCCAAATATTGATCCTAATTTAAAGAAGGCAGTTGAATCTGCAGCTCGTGGTTATGTTAGCCCACGTTCATTTTTTGTAGAAAAAATGTCTGAAGGAATATCTACAATAGCTGCTGCATTTTGGCCAAAACCTGTAATAGTTCGTTTATCTGATTTTAAATCTAATGAATATAGAAAATTAATTGGAGGATCTAGATTTGAGCCAGAAGAAGAAAATCCAATGTTAGGATTCAGAGGAGCTTCAAGATATATTTCTAAAGATTTTAGCGAATGTTTTCGTATGGAATGTGATGCTTTTAAAAAAGTTCGTAATGAAATGGGTTTAACTAATGTTGAAATCATGGTTCCTTTTGTTAGAACTATTTCCCAAGCTAGTAAAGTTATTGATTTATTATCAGAAAATGGTTTGAGAAGAGGTGAGAATGGTCTTAGAATTATAATGATGTGTGAAGTTCCTAGTAATGCAATTCTTGCAAAAGAATTTTTACAATATTTTGATGGATTTTCTATTGGCTCAAATGATATGACTCAGTTGACATTAGGTCTTGATAGAGATTCTGGAATGGAACTTTTAACAGCAGAATTTGATGAAAGAGATCCTGCAGTAAAATTCATGTTGCAGAGGGCAATAAAAGCTTGTCTAGATGAAAATAAATATATAGGTATCTGTGGTCAAGGCCCTAGTGATCATCCTGATTTTGCTAAATGGTTACATAAGGAAGGAATTGTATCAATTTCCTTGAATCCAGATACAGTAGTAGATACTTGGAAACGTTTATCTAACTAATATTTATTAATTCATTGTTTTCATATGTATCAAAATAAGTTATGTTTGATTATGTGAAAACAATGAATTGTTAATCTTTGTTATTGGAATAGGTTTTTAATTTGCTTTTTAGAAATCTTTCTTGTTCTTTTTTTGATTCTTTTTCTTTAGAATCATTACGTTTATCATACATTTTTTTACCTTTACCTAGAGCCATATCTAGTTTAATTAGATTGTTTTTATAATGTAAGTTTAATGGAATTAATGTAAAGCCTTTTTGATCAACTTTTCCAATCAATTTTTTAATTTCATTGTTATTGAGCAATAATTTTCTTGTTCTATAAGGATCAGGAGTTATATGGTTGGAAATAGTTTTAAGTGGACTTATATGCATTCCAATTATATATATTTCTCCATTTTTTATAATTATGTATCCTTCTTTTATGCTTACATTTTTACTCCTGATCGCTTTAACTTCCCATCCTTGTAATACTATTCCAGCTTCGAATTTATCTTCTATAAAATAATCATGATAAGCTTTTCTGTTTTCTGTTATTTTCATATAAATTATTGATAATTGTTGTTTTTAACTCTTAAATTATATTTTTTTGATTTAGAATTTTTTATAAAAAACTAGTAAATTTTAAATTATTTATTTGTACTTATAATTTATACCAAATATACTTGTTTATTCTATAGTATAGTTATGTTATTAAAAAATAATATTATGCCTATAGTTTTGAAATTATTTATCTTTTTAATATTAAAATAGTTAAAATACATTTAATAAATAGATTTGTATTTTTTACAAAAATAGTGATTTTATATGTCAGCCAATCGTATTAATCAAAATATTAATATTACCATAGTATATATTGATGAATCAGGTTCTTTGTACAATGAAGAAATTATTATGCCAAAGAATTCTACGATAAGAGATGCTTTATATTTTTCTAAAAATATATTAAGTATTAAAAGTATTGATTATTTATCAGATAATATAGGAGTGTTTGGTAAATTAAAAAAACTAGATAGTGAATTGTACGATAACGATAGAGTTGAAATATATAGAAAATTATTATCTGATCCCAGAGATTCTAGGTTAATCAGGTTGACAAAACAAAGAAAAACAAAACAAAACAAGTTATAATTGATTAGATTAATTTAGCATATTTTATGCCAGCAAAAGAACATCACAAAATTTTTAGGTCCGCTTGGTTAAGAGCATCTGTATTAGGAGCGAATGATGGTATTATTTCTACTTCTAGTTTAATAACAGGTATAGCATCAACTAGTTACGACTATTTCACCATTATTAGTGCAGGAATAGTTGGCTTAATTGCAGGATCTTTGTCTATGGCTGTTGGTGAGTATGTATCAGTACAGTCTCAAGCAGATATAGAAAATGCTGATTTACAGATGGAACAATATTCGCTTAAAAAAAACCATGAAGAAGAGCTAGAAGAATTAATCTCAATATATGTTGATAGAGGGGTATCATATGATTTAGCTACTCAAGTAGCAAGCCAATTAACTGATCATAACGCTTTAGATGCTCATGCTAGAGATGAATTAGGTATATTAATACATAACAGGGCTCGTCCATTACAGGCTGCATTAGCGTCATCTATATCATTCGCTTTAGGGTCTATATTGCCAATAATGATCTCTATCATAGTTCCGGTATGGTGTTTGATTCCATCAATCATAGTTGGTTCTGTTATTTGTTTAGCTATTTTAGGTGCTGTTTCTGCTATAACAGGCGGAGCAAAAATTTGGCCAGCTATAAGAAGAATTTCTATTTTAGGTGCTATATCTATGATAATAGCATCTTTTTCGGGAAGTGTTTTCGAGTTTATTTTATAAAAATTTGTAAGCTATTTTGCAATTCAAAACTTTGGCTGGGGTGCTTCATATATAATTCTATATTTTTATTATTACAATTTATATCTAATTCTAATAAAATGAATATTTTATTATCTAAAGTTACATGATCTATAATACGTCCGCATTCTATTAAATCATCTTTGTTGAAAACATCATACCCTATTAAATTTTTATTTATTACAGAATTATTTAAATAACAGAAACCAAGAGTCATTCTGTATTTGATTTTATTTTTATAATGAATTCTTGCAATAACTTCTTGTCCAGGATAGCAACCTTTGTCAAAGCTAATAGCTCCGATTAAATCTAAATTGATACTTTGTGCTATAAATAAATTACTATTTTGTATTCCAATAAATGGGAGGTTCGTACAGAAATCATTGTAATGCCATATATTTTGATATAAAGCCTGTGTTTTTTTTATTTCAAAAAAATTGCTATTTATAAATTTTTGATAACTAATATTGTTAGTAATTAGCCAAAATCTTTTATTATTATTTGAAGGGGCAGAAATCCAAGTTCCAAACTTATTATGTGATATCTCAAATTCATCATCTTTTAAATGAATAGAATGTTTTTCTTCAAATGAAGTTTTATCATTTATTGCAAAACATACTCCAAGTAGTTCTTGTTTATGAATTTTTATATCAACGTCAGATTTTAGTATAAATAATTGCAATCTTTTAATAAAATATTCGACAATATCATTTTTTATTATGCAGTAAATATTTTTAGTATTATTATCAAATTCTTTCCATAGTATTGTAGTAAATAAAACTTTTCCATTATGAGAGCAATACCCAGAGAAACAAGCTTTATCTTGAAATATATTTATAATATCTTGTGTATATTGTCTTTGTATAAAAGATTCACTATCTTTACCAGTGATACTTATAATACTAAAATCATTTAGTTGTGTGTAAAAAGAAAAATCTGTTTTCATAGCTTTATTTTGATAATTTCATGATGGTTAACTATTTTAAAATATAGTTAATTTATCAAGAAATTTTTACAATAGGATCAAAGATTGTTTACAAATAAAATTAAAAAACTTATATATTTGCTATTTATAATTGTAACATCTGTTTTTTATTTTTTATTCATATTATTTATATTATGGACTAAGAAACCATTATCATTTTCTAAAAATAGTGATGTTAGAATTATAATTAAAAATGGTTATACAGCCAAAAAAGTAGCTAAGTTAATTAATGAGAAGGGCTTTAATATCAATGTTAGAAATTTCATTTGGATGACATATATTTACAATACTGATAAATCTTTTAAGTCTGGAGAATATAAACTATCAAATATTGATACTCCTTTCAATATAATGAATAATTTTGTACTAGGTAAATGCTACTATAATCATATAACATTTTTGGAAGGTTGGAATTTCAGTCAATTTCGTAAAGCATTAGAGAGTAATATATATCTTAAGAAGACAATAACTGACGTTAATGACTCTGATTTAATGAAATTATTAGGGTCCAAAATATTAAGCCCTGAAGGATTGTTTCATCCAGATACATATTATATATCTTTTGATACTACAGATTTTGATGTTTTAAAGATGTCGTATGAAAAATCTAATGAAATTATCAGTAAATTATGGAAAAAAAGAAAAGTTAGTACAATTATTAATACTCCCTATGAGGCCATTATTTTGGGTTCTATCATAGAGAAAGAAGCAAGTAACTATATGGAAAAAGCAGTTATTAGTGGAGTATTACATAATAGATTAAAGTTAGGTATGCGTTTACAATCAGATCCTACAGTTATATATGGTATTGGTAATAATTTTTCAGGGAAGATCACTAAATTTGATTTAAAAAAAGATACTCCATGGAATACCTATACTCGGTATGGCTTGCCTAGCACTCCAATTTCATCAGTTAGTGAATCTTCTTTATGGGCCGCTTTAAATCCAGAATCACATAATTATATATATTATGTAGCTAGAGGTGATGGCACTACTGTTTTTTCCATTACTTACGAATCTCATAATAGTAAAATAAAAGAATATATATTGAAGTCAAAGGAAAATAAATGATTGTTCCTGGAAAATTTATAACATTTGATGGCATAGATGGTGCAGGTAAGAGTACTCAGGCTTATTGGTTAGCTAATTTTTTGAAGTCCAAGGGTATAGATCTGGTGCTTACTAGGGAACCTGGTGGAACTAAATTGGGAGAGAATATAAGAGACTTAATACTGAATACAGATATGTTCGTTGAAACAGAAACATTACTATTGTTTGCAGCTCGCTTTGAGCATTTTAAAAAAATTATAGAACCATCTTTATTGAGTGGAAAATGGGTTATATGTGACAGATTTATCGATTCTACTTATGCTTATCAAGGTTATGGTAAAAAATTAGATATCAATCTAATTAGAGATTTAGAGTCATGGGTAAATTTTTCTTTGCAACCAGATATAACTTTTTTGTTTGATATTTCTTTTGAGGTTATGAATTTAAGATTTATAAATAATAAAGATTTAGACAAATTCGAAAAAAAAGATAAATTATTTTTTGATAATATAAGGAAAGGTTACATAAAAAGAGCTGAAATTGATAGCAAAAGAATTAAAATTATAAATGCTGCAAATTCTATTAATGAGATACAAACAGAAATAATTAACTATATTAATTTTGATAGAACAATATGATCGAAAATTCGTTTTTTCCTTGGCAAATAGAAATTGCAAATAAATACTTGAAAAATTCTGATAAAGTACACCATGCGATAATCTTATATGGCTTAAAAGGTATAGGCAAATTTGAATTTTCGACTGCATTTGCTGCCTCTTTTTTATGTGAAAATTATGATAGTAAGTTTGCCTGTCAAAAATGTACATCTTGTAATTTGATAGAAAAAAATAACCATCCTGATTTTAAGTTATTAATGCCAAATTCAATAGCTGATGAAAAAAAAATTATTATTAGTACATCTTTTGATGAGAAAAAAAATATTTCACATATTTCTAATGAAATTCGTATAAATCAAATAAGAGATATAATTCCATGGATTAATGTTAAGTCATATCGTAATAATAAAAAGATTGTCATTATATATAAAGCTGATAATTTAAATATTATTTCTTCTAATGCCTTATTAAAAATGCTAGAAGAGCCTAGTGATGATGTTTTTTTTCTTATAGTATCTGATTGCCTAGATAAATTATTACCAACAATAGTGTCTCGTTGTCAAATTTTACATTTGCCAATTCCTGATTATCAAATTTCTTTGAGTTGGCTTAAAAATAATAATCTAGACAACCCTAATCATTGGTTAAGTTTTTCTAGTAATGCTCCAATAGATGCATTGCGTTATAGCTCTCATAGAAAGAATCCTTGTCCATCTTGGGTGTATGAATTTTTACAATTGTTATCTAATAATTTAGATATTCATATTTATTCACTATTAGAGAGTTACCCTGATGATATTCCTATTAATGAATTAATTGATATTTTTCAAAAATTATTTTTTGATTTAGTTTTAGTTTCATATAAAATTACTCCAAAATATTTTATAGATTTGAAAAATATTTTAGATAAGTTAAGTATTAGAACATCTACTGATTCTTTAATAAATAATTTTATTTGGTTAAATAAAAAAAGAAATTATCTGATCAGCAAGTTAATAAAAAAATTTTTTTAAATAATATTTTAAATAATGTAATAACATCATTTAAATAACAAAGGATTTTAAAATGTTTGTAGATTCGCACTGTCACTTGGATTTGCAAGAATTTGACAAAGGCATCGATCTGATAATGACTCAAATGTCTAATGCTAAAGTTGATTATGCTTTAGTTGCGGGTATAGATAAAAAAAATTTAATAATATACTAAAACTAATCTCAAATTATAGCAATTTATATGCTTCTGTAGGAATGCATCCTGAATGTTTAGATAAGGAAGAGTTTTCTATAGAAGAATTATGCTTATTAGCAAAACATAATAAAAAAATAGTTGCAATAGGAGAAACAGGTTTAGATTATCATAGTCATGATCATCAAGATTTAGATTGGCAAAGAAATCGCTTTCGCCAGCATATAAGGGCTGCAAAGATATCCACATTACCTTTAATAATACATACTAGATCTGCAATTATAGATACATTAAATATTCTAAAAGAAGAGGGTGCTAGAGATGTTGGTGGTGTAATGCACTGTTTTACTGAGAACTGGGATGCCGCAAAATTGGCAATGGATTTAAATTTTTATATATCTATATCAGGGATAGTCACTTTTAAAAATGCTAAGATAGTTCATGAGGTAGCATCAAAAGTTCCGTTAGATAGGATTCTTATAGAGACAGATTCGCCGTATTTATCACCGGAGCCATATAGAGGAAAAGTTAATAATCCAGCCAATGTTGTTTATGTAGCCAATAAAATAGCAGAATTACGTAAAACAACAGTTGAGGATGTTGCCAATGCATCAAGAAAAAACTTTTTTTCTTTATTTTCAAAGATAGGATTATGAAATTTAAGGGACTATGTTTATCCAAGATTCTGTTGAGAATTTTTCTTTAGATATTTTTTTTGCCAAGTTCATTGTTTTTTTATCTAACTCAATTTTTTCAACATGACATATTTTTGAAAAATGCTTTATCATGTTTTGAATAAACTCTAATCTGGATAATCCTGTGCTTGTAAGAGTTGTGTTATCTACTCTTTTATTTGCACTTTCTATGCCTTTATCAGATATTTTTTCTTTGCTAATACGTAGTGCTTTTGCCATTTTCTCCTGATCTATAGAATATGCTATAGTAGTATGATGTAGTATTGCTTTGGATAATCTTGCTTGAGCCGCTCCACCTATCTTTTTTCCATTTTCTGATTCTATATCATTTAGTGGTTTATACTTTACAGATACACCTAATTCTTTAAAAGAGTCAACTACCCAGCTGTCTAGAAATTTATATGATTCTTGGAATGTTAAATTTAGAACCAATTCTTTAGGAAGGCTAATAGAATATGTAATAGTATTTCCTGGCTCTATAAACATAGCTCCACCACCTGTGATTCTTCTAACTATTTTTAAGTTATATTTATCAGCATATAATTTATTAACTTCATTTTTTACAGATTGAAATCGTCCTAATACTATAGCAGAAGAATCCCATTCCCATATTCTTAGTGTAGGTAATCTTATGCCTAGGTTAACATCTTCTGTAATTTGTTGATCTAAAGCCATATGTATATTTGGATCTTGAGGGGCACCATATATCAGTTGCCATTTATAATCATCCCATTTTTTTATGGACATAACAAAGCCCTTTTTATTGTTACTACAATATCTGTGGTTGAGAATCCGATAAATTCTGTATTTTCAGGTAGATTTTTTTCTATTGTTTTTTTTATAAATTCATCATTTGATTCAATTGGTAAACCATTTAAAGATTCATTCATAATATTTAATGCTTCAGATGGCTCAAGAAAAAAATCGCCGCTTATTTGTACGTTATATATCGTATTATTATCATGGTCAATTTCAAAGTCTATCATTACCAATTTATTTCCAGGTGCTTTATATTCTCCATGCATTTATATTAATTCCTTAAGTGATATTCATTTTACAGGAGCAAGTATTATAATATACACATTACTTTACATAATATATATTATGCGTATACATTATTTTATTCCCATTCTATGGTAGATGGAGGTTTATTAGAAATATCATAAACAACTCTATTAATGCCAGAAACTTCGTTAATTATTCTAGAAGAAATTTTTGATAATAAAGATGCAGGTATATCTGACCAATTTGCTGTCATGAAATCTGAAGTATCTACAGATCTTAAAACTATAACGTATTCATATGTACGTCCATCACCCATAACCCCAACAGACTTAATAGGCAAAAATACAGCAAAGGCTTGAGAGACAGAATCATACCAACTTTTATTGTTTAAAATATTTTTGTTACTTTTTAATTCATCTATAAAAATATTATCAGCACTTTGTAGAATTTTTATAAATTCTTCTTTGATTTCTCCTATTATCCTTACAGCTAAACCAGGTCCAGGAAAAGGATGACGACATATCATGTCGTATGGAATTCCAAGCTCTATACCTATTTTTCTTACCTCATCTTTAAAGAGATATTTTAACGGCTCTAATAAAGAAAGGTTCATTTTTTCAGGAAGACCTCCAACATTATGATGTGATTTTATAACATTAGATATCCCATTTTTTTCTTTTGAAGATTCTATTATGTCTGGATATATGGTTCCTTGAGCAAGCCATTTAACATTACCAATTTTTTTTGCTTCTTCTTGAAACACATTAATAAATTCATTCCCTATTATTTTTCTTTTCTTTTCAGGATCAGTAACACCCTCTAACTTTTTTAAGAATAATTCTGAAGCATTGCAATAAATAACATTTATATCAAATGAGGAAAACATTGTCTTTACTTGTTCTTTTTCATTTAATCTCATAAGACCATGATCTACAAATATACAAGTTAATTTTTTGCCAATAGCTTTGTTTATTAAGACTGCAGCAACAGATGAGTCTACACCACCAGATAGTCCCAGTATAACTTTATCATTACCTACTGTTGATTTGATATTTGTAATTGCTTGTTCAATATAACTTGGCATATCCCAGTTATATTGACAATTACAGATGTTTATTACAAATCTTTCTAGAATTTTTTTACCTAATTCAGTATGTGTAACTTCTGGATGAAATTGTAAAGCATACAGTTTTTTTTCATTGTTTTCCATCCCAGCAATTGCAGAATTTGTATGAGCAATTTTTTTAAAACCATCTGGTAACTTTGTTACTGTATCACCATGACTCATCCAAACTTTTAAAGTACTATTAGGATTGATTTCTTGAATTGCACCTAATAGTTCGCTTTCGTTTGATATTGTAATTTCGGCATGCCCATATTCTCTATTTGTTGAAACACTTACTTCTCCGCCTAATTGATTAGCCATAGACTGCATGCCATAACAAATTCCAAGCACAGGAATACCTAATTTAAATATATATTTTTTAATTTTATCTGGAGATTCTTTATTAATTGATTCGTGACTACCAGATATTATAATTCCAGCCAATCCTTTATTTATTTGTTCAACTAAATAATCTTGTTCTACAGAATTGTGATTAATTACCGTTGTGTATATACCTATTTCTCTTATTCTACGAGCAATCAGTTGAGTAACTTGAGAACCACAGTCAACAATTAGTATGTTTTTATTCATAAATTATTCTGACCTATAATTAGGAGCTTCTTTTGTAATATGTATATCATGAACATGTGATTCACTAACTCCAGCAGAAGTAATTTCAACAAACTCAGTTTTAGTTCTTAAGTCATTTATTGTTGCACATCCACAATAACCCATGGCAGCTCTTAAACCACCTATTAATTGATATATGATTGAGATAACACTGCCTTTGTAAGGTACTCTTCCTTCTACTCCTTCTGGAACCAATTTATCAGCTGTTTTATAATGACCTTGGAAATATCTATCAGCTGAACCCTTTTCCATGGCTCCAATGCTTCCCATGCCTCTATAGGATTTATAGGTTCTTCCCTGAAATAAACTTTCTTCTCCAGGAGCTTCTGATGTTCCAGCAAAAATGCTGCCCATCATACAAGAATGGGCACCAGCTGCTATAGCTTTCGCAATGTCACCAGAATATCTAATGCCACCATCAGCTATTATGGAAACATCTGTATTGTTTAAAGCTTTTGCAACTTCACTTATGGCTGTTATTTGAGGAACTCCAACACCAGAAATTATTCTAGTTGTGCATATAGAACCTGGTCCTATACCTACCTTTACTCCATCAGCTCCATGCTCTGCTAATGCTTTAGCTGCTCTCGCTGTAGCAATATTACCACCTATAATATCAATTTGAGGATAATTCGATTTTATCCAGCTGATGGTTTTTAATACTCCTAGAGAATGACCATGAGCGGTATCTACAACTATTACATCAACACCAGCATGAACTAATTTTTCGACACGTTCTGTTGTTTCATTTCCTATTCCTACAGCTGCTCCAACTCTTAATTGACCACGAGAGTCTTTATTAGCTGTTGGATGCTCTGTATTTTTAACTATGTCTTTAACAGTAGCTAATCCACGCAATTCAAAATCAGAATTTACTATAAGGACCCTTTCCAGCCTATGTTTATGCATTAAAGCTTGTGCATCTAATAAAGTCGCGCCCTCTTCCATTACTACTAGGCGTTCTTTAGGGGTCATTACATTTTTTAATGGTTGATTCAAATTGGTTTCAAAACGCAAATCTCTATTAGTTATAATTCCTACAACTTTACCATTTTCAACTACTGGTAAACCAGAAATTCCAAATTTTCGTTGTAAGTTTATAGCTTCGGCAACATTCATATTCGGTGTTACAGTTATAGGGTCTATAACAATTCCAAATTCATGTCTTTTCACTCTTGAAACTTCATGAGCTTGTTGATCAGGTGTAAGATTTTTATGTATTATTCCAATGCCCCCTTCCTGTGCAAGGGCAATTGCTAAACTAAACTCGGTTACTGTATCCATTGCTGCAGATACAAAAGGTATTTTTAGTTCAATATTTTTTGTAAGTTTTGTTGTAAGAGAAGTGTTTTTAGGTAATATTTCTGAATATGCAGGAACTAACAACACATCGTCAAATGTGAAAGCCTTTTTCAAAGTAAGCATTGTTAATATCTAATAATTTTATATAAAGTGATATTATACTTTTTTTATAAAAATAAATAACGCTATTTTGTTAGATAAGCAACATAATTATTATCATTATTTAACAATGTTTCACAAAAAAATAGTATTAAGGTTATTTTAGTAACCCTAATACTATTATTAGATTTTTTTTGCTATTAATATATTGTGTTTAACAACATTTAATATTTCCGTTGCCGCCATATTTAGAATCTTGACATGCCTTAAAAAAATCTTCATAACTTAATGGTGTTTTATCAGGATGATTTTTTTTCATGTGGTTAATATATTGATCATAGTCTTGTATTCCAACCATTAATCTTAGTGTTTGACCTAGATATTTGCTGGCTACAGACGCTTTTTTATTTAACATACTAAATATCATTTTAAAACCATCCTATAAAAACTATATGCTTAAATAGCATTAAAATCTGATTCAATGCAAGTAGGTTTTGGGTTTTTTCTTGCTATAAGTATAGAGCGTATTCCATATAAAGCTATACCTAATACAACAAACATGAATAGCGAGCACAGAGATGCGTTTATATAGTCATTTTTGATGACCATTTGCATTTCAGATATTGTTTTTGCTGGAGAAAGAATAAGCCCTTGTTTAATAGCATCCTTATACATATTAGCGTGTGCTATAAATCCAATATTTGGATTGTTATCAAACAACTTATGGTAAGAAGCAGCAAAAGTACATATTAATAACCATATGGTTGGTATTATTGTAACCCAAGCGTACTTATCTCTTTTCATTTTAAATAGCACTACTGTGCTTAGTATTAGTGCTATAGCAGCTAACATTTGATTCGCCATGCCAAATAGAGGCCACAGTGTATTTATGCCTCCTAAAGGGTCTACTACTCCTTGATATAAAAAATATCCCCAGGCAGCCACACACATACTAGTAGCGATAATGCTGGATACTAATGAATCTGTACGTTTAAAAGAAGGTATAAATGCCCCTATGAGATCTTGAAGCATGAATCTACCTGCTCTAGTTCCTGCATCTACAGCTGTTAATATAAAAAGAGCCTCAAATAGTATAGCGAAATGATACCAAAAACCCATCATCCCTGAACCACCTATTACTTGGTGAAATATATGAGCCATACATACAGCTAATGTAGGAGCTCCTCCCACACGAGAAATAATACTACTTTCCCCGACCTCATCTGCTACTCTTATTAAATCTTCTGGTGTTATAACAAATCCCCAACTTGAAACTACACTAGCTACTTCTTCTGGGGTTGTTCCTATTAATGCTGCTGGACTATTCATAGCATAATAAATACCTGGATCTATTATGCTTGCAGCTATTAATGCCATAATAGCTACAAATGATTCCATCAACATACTACCATATCCTATATATCTAGTTTGAATTTCATTTTCTATAAGTTTAGGTGTTGTTCCTGAAGCTATAAGAGCATGAAACCCCGATACAGCTCCACATGCTATTGTTATAAAAAGAAATGGAAAAAGTTGCCCTGACCATACAGGACCATTTCCATCTGCAAATTGAGTAACTATTGAAGGCATTTTGATTGTTGGGGCAACTATCACTATGCCAACTGCCAAGCCTATTATCGTTCCTATTTTTAAAAAAGTAGATAAATAATCACGAGGTGCTAATAGTAACCACACTGGTAATACAGATGCTATAAACCCATAGCCTATTAAAATCCAGGTTAATTTTTTTCCATCTAAGTCAAAGAGAAATAACAATATATCATTATTAACAGCTTTTTGACCAAAAACTATAGCTGCCATCAGTAAGACAAAACCAATAATAGATATCTCACCTATTCTTCCTGGTCTTAGATATCTTAGATAAACACCCATGAAAATAGCTATCGGTACTGTTGCTGCAACAGTAAATGTGCCCCATGGAGAGTTTGTTAATGCTTTTACAACAATTAACGCAAGAACTGCTAGTATAATTACCATTATAATGAACGTGCCAAATAATGCTAATAAACCAGGTGCATCTCCTAATTCTGATTTTATTATATCTCCAATAGATCTTCCATCTCTTCTAGTTGAAATAAACAAAACAACAAAATCTTGAACTGCTCCTACAAAAACGACTCCAGCTAAAATCCATAACATTCCTGGCAAATAACCAATTTGCGCAGCCAAAACTGGACCAACTAGAGGGCCAGCTCCTGCTATAGCAGCAAAATGATGTCCAAATAACACATGTTTGTTTGTTGGTACATAATCAATCCCATCATTATACTTCCAAGCTGGTGTTATGCGTTTAGCATTTAGTTGGAAAACTTTGTGTGCGATAAATCTACTATAATAACGATATGCTATAAGGTATACACAAATTGAGGCTACTAAAATCCATAAAGCATTTATGCTTTCTCCACGATTTAAAGCGATAAAACCAAGAGCAAAAGCTCCGACAATTGATATTAATATCCATATTAGGTGCTGACGACAGCTCCTAGTACTACTTTGCATAATAAGTAACTCCTCTCGTATGAAGTGATTTACGAGCCCGTAATGATTTGAGAATAATAATTCACTAAATACTGTTTTTAGAATCTAAACGAAAAAAAATAGCTATAACCCATAATTTCAGCTAGGTTTGCTGATTTAGCTATATGTCTTTATCTGTTAATTTATGATATTAAATAATCATATAACTACTAAAATGATAATTTGATAATTATTATGTTTTTAATAATTACTTAACACATTATTACTACCCCCTAAAAACTTATAGTAAATAACGAGCAATTATATGGCACTGTGGATTTGATTGCACGGTTTTTTTTAATTTGTTTTCAATATTACGGGAAAATAAATTTATATTTATAGATTTGTATTATACAATTGTTTGAATATTTTAGGATTAGTAAATTATTTATTATATCTATATTGCATTTAAATTAACATATAAAATAACACTACTGTAATATGCGAATTAAAGATATTTTTTTATTAATAGGCCAATTTTTATTGCCTCATCATCTTATTTCTAAGTTTTTTTTCTTTGCTGCAAATTGTCGGGTAGTTTGGCTTAAAAATTTGATGATACTTAGCTTTATAAAAAAATATGATATTGATTTAACATATTGTGATATAAAAAAATATGATGATTATACTTGTTTCAATGATTTTTTTACCCGTTCCATAAAAACACAAAATAGATTGTTAAATAAAAAAAACAATATAAGTTCAATATTATCTCCAGCAGATGGTTTTATTAGTCAATTTGGAAGAATATATAATAATTCAATTATTCAAGCTAAGAATCACAAGTATAGCGTAGCTAGCCTTTTAGGAAATGATTCACTAGATTATATTAAATTTAGTGATGGCAATTTTATAAACATATATTTATCACCTAAAAATTATCATCGTGTGCATATGCCTTTTGATGCTACTTTAACAAAAATCAAATATATACCTGGTAAGCTGTTTTCTGTTAATCCAACAGTAGTGAAATATGTTCCTAATTTATTTGCACGTAATGAGAGAGTTATTTGTTTATTTGATAGTATAAATGGTCCTATTGCTATAGTCTTGGTTGGATCTATGATAGTATCTTCTATCGAAACTGTATGGACTGGCTTAGTTAAACCGAAGTCTTTATTGTCAAAACCATTTACCTTTCATAGACAAGATCTAATTAAACCACTCACTCTAAATAAAGGAGATGAGATGGCTAGATTCCAATTAGGATCTACTGTAATAGTTCTATTTGGGTCAAATGAAAATATAAGATGGGATTACTCTCTTTCTGAACAAAGTGAAATTTTATTTGGTCAAGAAATAGGTAATTTCATTTTTTAATTATTGCTAATACTAAGAGATATTTATGAAATGCTATTGTCTTAATAATTTTTCATCACCCTTGCAGGAAAAAGATATAGACTTACCTGTTCCTCATACAAACCAGGTTTTGTTGAAAGTAAAGGCATCTGGAATATGTCATAGTGATATCCATTTATGTAACGGATATTATGATATTGGTATGGGTAAAAAATTTGAATTAAAAGATAGAGGGATTGAATTACCTCTAGTTCTTGGTCATGAAATAGTTGGAAATGTTGTTGCTAAGGGAGAAGATGTTAAAGATATAGAAATAGGTGGTAATTATATAGTATATCCGTGGATAGGTTGTGGAATCTGTGAAAATTGTAAAGAATCATGTGAAAATTACTGCTTAAGTCCTCAATATCTTGGCATAAATAAACCAGGAGGGTTTGCAGAATATATCTTAGTTCCTCATTATAAATATCTCGTAAATATTAAAAATATGGATCCTGCTATGATAGCTCAGTATGCTTGTGCTGGATTAACTACATATTCAGCAATTAATAAGATTGAGAAAAATATCTATAAGAAAAAGCCAGTTGTAATTTTTGGTGCTGGTGGTTTGGGATTAATGGCTGTTTCTATTTTGAAAGCTCTTGGTGGTTATGGCAGTATTGTTATAACTAATGATTTAAATAAAAAACAGGCCGCTTTAGAAGCAGGCGCTTTAGCTGTTTTTGATTATAATGACGAACATTTAGTAAAGAAATTACTAGATCATAATTCTAATCATAAGTATCATGCTGTCATTGATCTAGTTGGAAACTCTAACACTACAAAAGCATCTTTTGATATCTTAGAAAAATCAGGAGCATTAA
Organism: Candidatus Kinetoplastibacterium crithidii (ex Angomonas deanei ATCC 30255); assembly: GCF_000319225.1. NCBI lineage: Bacteria > Pseudomonadati > Pseudomonadota > Betaproteobacteria > Candidatus Kinetoplastidibacterium > Candidatus Kinetoplastidibacterium crithidiae. Next base: position 304,101 of record NC_019815.1, on the reverse strand, counting down.
TTATAGTTGGTATGTTTGGTGGTTTATCAAACTGGCCATTAGCATTCATTCCTATGAAAGCTTTAAAAATCATAGGAAGTTATGTTGGTAATTTATCTGAATTTAATGAATTAATGAAATTGGTAATTGATCAAAAATTAGAACCAGTACAAATTAAGAAATATGATTTTGATAAGCTTAATGAAGCGCTGTCAGATTTAAGATCTGGTAAGGTTGTTGGTAGAGCCGTCATTATTAATAATATTTAGCTAAATTGTCATTTTCATCAAATATAGTTATCATTTTTCTTCCACCTGCTAATATGTGGATTTATACATTCAGGATTATATTTTTTTATTATTAAAGCAGCTTCCTTAGATTTTTGTAATATGTCTTGATCAGTTTCTATATCTGCAAATCTAAATAAATTAACTCCTGATTGTTTAGTTCCTAAAAAGTCTCCCGGACCTCTTATTAATAAATCATACTGTGCTATTTTAAAACCATCGAGTGTCTTAAAGATAGCTCTGAGTCTTTTTTTTGCTATCAAAGATAATGGTTTTTGATAAAGTAGTATACATATTGATTGGTCAATTCCTCTTCCAATTCTTCCTCGCAATTGATGTAATTGTGCTAGTCCAAATCTTTCAGAATGTTCTATAGTCATCAAAGATGCGTTTGGAACATCTACTCCTACTTCGATTACTGTCGTTGCAACTAACAAATTTATATTACCATTTCTAAAAGATTGCATGATTTCATTCTTTAAATTATTAGCTAAATTGCTATGTATTAAACCAATTTTTAAATCAGGAAACCTTTTCTTTATATCTTCAAAAGTATCAACTGCATTTTGTAAATCAATTTTTTCATTTTCTACTATCATTGGGCATACCCAATAAGCTTGGCGTCCATTTTTAATAAATTTTACTATTTTTGTCAATACCTCTTCTCGCCTATCATCAGATATCAATTTCGTAATTATTGGTTTTCTGTCTTTAGGCAATGATTTTATTGTAGATATGTCCATATCGTCTAATAGAGTCATAGCTAATGTTCTAGGTATTGGTGTAGCACTCATGGATAATAAATGAGGATATATTACAGAATTTTTATCTATATAGATCCCTTTATTATAAAAAACGGATCTTTGTTCTACGCCAAAACGATGTTGCTCATCAATAATTAACAGACCTAAGTTATTAAAATAAATATGTTCTTGTATTAAAGATTGAGTACCTATTATAAAGTTTATTTCGCCTGAAATAACTCGTTCTTTAATGCTTTTTTTATCTTTTATTGATTTATTGCTACTAATATATTCAACAATAATTTCTAATTTTTTGCAGTATTCTTGTATCTTATAAAAATGCTGCTCTGTTAAAATTTCGGTGGGTGTCATAAGTGCAACTTGTTTATTTGAACTTATAGCTTGAATAGCAGCAATAGTAGCTACAACAGTTTTACCACATCCTACATCCCCTTGTAACAATCTGTTCATGGGGAAACTCATAGATAAGTCATTCGAAATTTCATTAATTACATATTGCTGAGAATCTGTAAGAGTAAATTCTAAATTATCAATAAAGGTAGCTAAGTTTTTTATAAATTTACTATTTTTTGGTAAGCAATAAGCTTTTTTTTGCATTCTATCTTGACGTATTATTCCAATGGAAAGTTCATGAGCCAGTAACTCATCAAATTTTATCCTTGTCCAAGCAGGATGTTTTTTTTCAGTAGATAGACTCAAAGAATTGTAAGGTGGAGGATAATGTAAATATTTTATAGCCTCATCAAAAGCCATTAGATTAAAATGTTTTACTATATTATCTGGTAAAGTATCAGTTATTGTCTTTGTTAATTCTTCTAAGATTATTTTTCTGATTTTTATTTGACTTAAGCCCTTTATAGTAGAATATATTGGAGTTAATTTTTTGGATAGTTTGGTGTTAATATTGTAAATTCTAGGGTGTATAATTTCTAATTCAGATTGTTTTCTTTTAGCTTCTCCTCCTACTCTAATTTTATTTCCTATAATAAATTTTGTAATTTGTGAACTAAAAAAATGTAGCCATCGAAGTTGCAAGTATCCAGTATCATCTTTGATAATAACAATTAAAACTTTATTTTTAAACCTATTATCCAATATCTTAACATCAATGATGACACCTTCTGTTAAGATATAGGTGGATAAAGGTATATCTATAATTTTTGTTAATTTAGTTTCATTTTCATATCTTAGTGGTATATGAAATATGTAGTCATTTTGCGTATATAGCTTTAATTTTATCAGTTTGTTTTGAATAGATTTTTCAGTTTTCTTATCCATATAAGAAATTAACTATATAAAAATATAAATAAGATATCTGAATTGCTCTTGACCATTACAAAGCTAATATTGCTTCTACTTCAAATTCAGCAGATTTAGGCAAATTTAATACTCCAACTGTTGATCTTGAAGGAAATGGCTTTGGAAATATTTCAGACATAATTTTATTAACAACATCAAATTTTGTAAGATCTGTTAAGAATAAATTCATCTTTACCACATTAGCTAAAGTAGCATTTGAAGCTTCTATAACAGCTTGCATATTATTAAAAGATTGACGAACCTGTAATTCAAAATCACCTTCTATAAGTTTTCCTGTATTAGGATCGAGTCCTATTTGACCAGATAAAAAAACAAGTTTATTGGCAGAACATGCTACTGCTTGCGAATATGGACCAACAGCTTCTGGAGCTTTGTTTGTGTGAATAATTTCCTTGTTCATTGAAATCTCCTATGTTTTAAATTAATTTACGAAAGCTTTTTCCAAAACATAATCACCAGGTTTATTAATTCCTAATGATCCTTTAAATCCAATATTATTTAAAATAATACTAATGTCAACTAAAGCTTCAGAATTACCACAAATCATAACTCGATCATTAGTAGGGTTAATTTTTGGTAATTTTATATCTAGAAAAAAATTATCTGATAATAATAAATTAGTAATCCTGGAATTATTATAGAATTGTTCCTGGGTTACAGTAGGATAATATATAAGTTGTTTTTCTACTAAACCTCCCAATAATTCATTATTATCTAAATTACTTTCTATATAGTCTCTATATGCCAAATCACTTTTCTTGCGTACACTATGGACTAATATGATTTTTTCAAATCTTTCATATATAGAAAAATCTTTTATTATGCTCATAAATGGAGCTAGACCTGTGCCAGTAGCAAGTAAGTATAAATTTTTTCCTTTATTTAAACTATCTATAACTAGAGTTCCTACAGATTTATTGCTTATTAAAACTTCATCTCCAATTTTTAATTCTTTTAAATGAGAAGTTAGTTTTCCATTTGGAACTTTAATGCTAAAAAATTCTAAATTTTCTTCATAATTAGCACTAACGATGCTATATGCTCTCATAATAGGTTTATCTTCTATTTTAATACCTAACATAACAAAATGACCATTTTCAAATCTAAAAGACTTATTTCTTGTAGTTATAAAAGAGAATAAATTTTCATTCCAGTGATATACTTTTAAAACTTTTTCTACATTGACACTTGCCATAATTCGAATTAATTTTTTATAAAAAATTAATTTTTTATAAAAAAATCTCCTGTAAGTTATTTAAAAACCTCCATCCTAGATCTGTTGCTTTTATGTTAGTACAGTTCTCTTCTAGAAGTTTTTTTTCATAAGCTATTTTTAATTGTTTATCTATTATATTAATAAACAATCCAGTTCGTTCTTGAAATAAAGATCTTTTTACACCATTTTTTAATCTTAGGGCATTAAGCATAAATTCAAATGGTATTTCATTTATTTGTAATATTTTTTTATTGCTTGATTTCTTTTCATTTTGCATTGTAGTTTTGATCCAAAGATTTGGATTATATATTCTTTTTATTCTTATGATATGATCTTGAAAGGAAAGCTTACTATGTGCTCCAGGGCCTATTCCTAAATAATCTCCAAAAGTCCAATAGTTCTTATTATGCACTGATTGAAACCCATCTTTAGAATATGCTGAAATTTCATATCTTATAATGTTTTTATCAAATAATTTTTTTCTATTATATCCTGCATTATAGCGCTATTATCTTCATCTGGAAGATTTTCAGGA